>CAMTPC010000011.1 GCA_947074295.1 uncultured Bacteroides sp.
GGCTTTTCTTTTCATTTGCTGCCTCTTCGTGTTTAATATCTGTCATAACGGTAGTATTTTCAAATAATATAGTCTGCAAAAGTACATAAAAAGTTGGAACCTAGGAAAGAATGCCTTCTATTTGATTTGAAAGAAATGCAAAACAGAAGCCATGATACGTGCTCTTTCATTTCCACTGTCAATGTTTTCGAATGGGAATCCCATCACAAACGTTCGATAATTTCCATTGTATGCTACTGCTGCACACCTCTGATCACTTTCATAGACCATCGTGGCAAAACCACCGTTTGTGGGCTGTAAAGCTTCAGGAGCAGTCAATGTATAGTAGCTCTCATTGGGTTTTTGGGATAGTTTTAGAGTGTTACCTATACCATTGACACCTATAACTTCTGTGTTTAACAATGAAGATTGGAAATCATACTTCAAAATATTCTGTGTGAAATTTCTATCGCTCTGAGATATACTCATATCACTTCCTAGATAAGATCCGCTTATCAAAAGACTGCCACCTTGAGCACAATAGTTCTGAAGTTGTACTTGCATGCGTGGAGTAAAGGTTTTGTAGTATTTACTGTTGTTTCGGTCTTCTTTTTCGAGACCTAAAATCAAATCGACCGCTTCAAAGTCATTTAGACTGACTAGTCCATTTTCCACAGCTTCGTCACTGCACGAAACGAAACTATAATTACCAGCTGCCTTTATGGCTTGTCCATGCACGAACGGATAGTCAAAAGAATTTCCTGCTATTTTTAAACCCACTAATTCATCTTCGCTATATCCCAGACTGCCTTTTCCTTCTTTGCCGCCTTGTCTTCGGTCGAATATTTGCTGTGCACCAACAAAAGCTGTGGTGTAGAGATAAGGCACGCCCGGATCACTGTTCAGATCAAAACCCGCTTCATTGGCATTGTTAATGACTGCTGGTCCACTGACACGGTCAAAGCCATTCACTATCAGTATTGTTCCCTTTTCACTGCTAGATTGATGGGCTGAGAGTATCTCAGAAGGAAAACTTTCGCCTCCCCGATTGACTGCAGTCACTTTGAAAGAATAGATCACATCTGGTTTAATATTCATCTTATAACGTGGTGACTTCACTTTCACTCCATTGTCAAAGCCTCCGTCGTTGATACGTGTATATACGATATATTCTTGTGGAGCGGCAGTAGGTTCTAATGGATCATCCTCACCAATCCACTCTAGTTCTACAGTGTTCTTCTTTTTACCAAAACGCACCGAGATATTGCTCACAGGCAATGGCTGCACAGTATAAGTAACATTGTATTGTTGGTTAATATATTTTAGTATACCTTTATACAATGCGCGTGATGCAGTGAATTTAAAATTGGGATCATGTCCCCATTTCATATCAGCGAAATTCTGGTGCGAGAGTAGCTCTATTATCGTTGATGCTACAGTCGGCAATCGAGTCTCGCTATAGTTGGCATTGCGCATAGCGCGGCGAGTCCATGTTGTTTGATAAGAGTTCTGAATATCTCCTTGCAGCTGAGTCATCAACAGGTCCGACAGGTCGCGCGAAGCAAAACGATCGGTGCCATTTGCGAGCATTCCGTTATTAAACTCGGACGTATATATGCCTAGTGTTCCTACGATAGCATCATTGCTTTTGTGGCCCGCATCGGTGTGGAGAGATAGAAACATTTCTATAGGTACGCCCAACCCTTTTTCCTGAGGATTGAATCTAGACCCACCCGATAAATGATTGATCATCAGCGAGCGCGAGTTGATATCATCGGCATAATCATTTTCACCGTTTCGGCCGCCATATACGCTATAGGGCATGCCATACCATTGTGCTGTATATCGGGCCCCTTCCAAATAACGTGGTAATCCGCTTACCATGTTGCCACGCATTATATTACCCGTACCTCCTCCTAAACGAATGGCATCAGCACCTATCACTCCTTTCTCTTTACTTTGATTAGACAATATGACCATTCCTGTAATATCTCTACCTTTATCGAAATCGAATGTCCCCAGATATACCCATGTACCGCCTCCTATCTGTTGATTCACAACAAATTCCGTCATACCACCTTTGTGAAAAACTATATACTTGGCATCTGTCACGCTGTTGGGCAAAGAGGGGTAGGATACATAAACTGCATAACTACCAGCAATACGGATGTCGGGTATCCACTGAGCAAATGCTTTGTCTTTTTTCTTTTCCGTATTAATATAACGAGCAGTCCCCATCATGAAAGGGTTTTCACCATCGCGCAAATATCTTGCAACCTGTGCAAAGCCTTTTGTCGAGGCAGTCTGCCAATGAGCTTTTCTGCTATTTTCTTCTATGTAAAGCGAACCGCTGCTTAAGTCATTGTCTACGATGATTTCGTTGTTTTGTACGTCACGTTCGCGCGGTGTCACAACGTATGCACCTGCATTTTCTAACATCGGAATCAGATAAGGCACAATGAAAGATTGGGTAAATAAGTCTTCATTGGTACAGAATAGATTAGGGCGTTGCCACACCCATTTATCTGTCTTTGTGCTATAATAAGAACCATGGCTTTGTCCCACGGCAATGTGTTTTTCTGTCAACCCTTCTTTTGCGACATAGGGTTTAGATTGATTGCTGACCCATGGATGGCGAAGTACATTCATACCTTTCGGATGCATTCGTGTCTTGTCCTTGTTCTTTTTTCGATATGCGTTTGGGATAAGGTCGTCTATCAATTGATTTCCTGTCATCACTTTTATGTCATAACCTGCTATGCGGCGTGGCAATCTGCTTTTTATCTGCTGGTAGATGTTGTCTACAACTTTCGGGGTGAAAGGCTGTTCGCTAAATGTCTCGTCCACATTGATGATTAAAGTCTTTCTCTTTTTATCTAAATCTACTTGTTTTAAACTTGTTTTCTTAAGTTGTACTTCACAAGCATATTGATTGAAAAAGTCATTTATCAGTTGTTCTATATCGTTCAATGAAGTTTGTGCAGATCCAGTTAGAAAGCAACACAACAATATCAGTAATACAAATCTGTGTCTTGACATACGAGATGAAGTTTTAATATAAAAATAATGACACAAAAATAAATGAAATTGTTTACTGCTACCAATTCTTATATGCTTAACTTCAACTAGTCTTCACTCATTTATGCATTTTTTGCTTTCTACGTTATCTTTCCAGTAAAGATGCAAAATGTTGATTATCAATGTGTGAATATTTGGCTTTGTGGACAGCCTTATTTGCTGTGTAGATGAACCTTGCTCTCCTCGCTGAGTGGCTTTGCTTGCGAAACAGCTTAAGGCTACTTTGCATTTTGATAGCAAATGGTGTTGAACGCTCATATCAATGGATATAAAAAAAGCAAAGCCATTAAGCTTTGCTTTTTTTATAGGTGTAATAATGATTTACATATATTATAATGGAACATACTCTACGAATGCCTCCATAGCTTCATAGCTCGCAAGTCCTAGCTTGTGATACAAATCGGCAGTAGCGCGGTTGCGATCTTCGCTTCGTTGCCAGAATAAGCGTTCGTCATTGCCCAAGAAAGGCGCGCTTTCCATCTGAGATTGATGCTTTAGAATAGAATTGCGTTTAGCCCTAAGCTCTTCAGGACTGATAGGTACAGCCATCTCTATATTTTCGATTTCCCACTCTGCCCATGCGCCACGATACATCCAGATGCGGCAGTCTTCCAACCATTTGGCACCTTCTTGTTTTTCCAAGTCTACAGCTGCAAATACTGAATCAGTACACACACGATGTGTACCATGTGGATCGGCTAGGTCGCCTGCTACGAAAATCTGATTGGGTTTGATTTCGCGTAGTAGATTGCGAACGATTTCTACATCAGCCTCGCTGATCGGGCTCTTCTGGATTTTTCCTGTTTCGTAGAAGGGCAGATCAAGGAAGTGGCAATGATCTAAAGGAATATTATTATAAGTACAAGCGATACGAGCCTCACCGCGACGTATCAAACCTTTGATGGTCAGGATGTCACGATTGTCTAAGTCACCGTCTTTCTTTCCTTTCAGGTATTTGCGGATTTCCGCGTATTTGTCATTGATCACTTGGTCCTCGCTGTTGTTAAACAATTGGTTGAAACCATTGATGAAGTGCAAGAAACGCAATACTTCCTCATCGCCCACAGCGATATTGCCCGAAGTTTCATAGGCTACATGCACATCATGATTCTGTTCCACCAAACGGCGTAATGTGCCACCCATTGAAATTACATCATCATCGGGATGTGGAGAAAAGACCAATACACGCTTAGGATAAGGGGTTGCACGCTCGGGACGATTCGAATCATCAGCATTGGGTTTGCCACCAGGCCATCCTGTGATAGTATGTTGCAGGTCGTTGAAGATTTTGATATTTACATTGTATGCCGATCCATAAAGAGCCAACAATTCGCTAAGACCATTTTCGTTATAGTCCTTATTTGTTAGTTTTAGGATGGGTTTTCCGGTTTTCATGCAAAGCCAAACGATAGCGCTACGAATAAGCTTGTCTGTCCATTCGCACGAAGTCACCAGCCAAGGGTGATTGATGCGTGTCAGGAAAGTAGCTGCGGGCAAGTCTATCGTGATGTGTGCATTGTTGTGGGTTTGTAGATAAGATGCAGGAATAGTGTCAGTGACAGGACCTTCCACTGTTTCTTTTATCATTTTCGCTTTGTCTTCACCCCAAGCCACTAGGTGTACCTTTTTAGAGCTAAGTATGGTCGAAACTCCCATCGTAATAGAACTGACAGGTGTGTTTTCTATGCTACCAAATAGTTTAGCCGCTTCTTTGCGCGAGTCATTGTCTAGCAAAATCAAGCGAGTGTTGGAGTTGAGACGTGAACCGGGTTCGTTGAATGCTATATTTCCTACATGGCCAATGCCCAAAAGTGTAATGTCTATCCCGCCAAAGCTTTCCATGCGTTGCTCATATAGGCGGCAGAAGTCAAAGATAGCATCTTGTGGAATACTACCATCTGGAGTAAAGATATTTTGCTTGTCAATATCGACATGATTCAAGAAAATCTCTTTCAGGGCATTAAAATTGCTGTTTACTGCATCGGGGGCCAGTGGATAGTACTCGTATAGATTGAAAACTATCACATTGCGAAAACTCAAACCTTCTTCACGGTGCATACGGATCAATGCGTTGTAGACAGGGCGTGGTGAGTTACCACCTGGCAAAGCCAATACGCAAAATCTTCCGGCTTTTTGTTTTTCACGAATGGTTTGTGCAATGTCAAGGGCTATTTGATTCGCTCCTTCTTCAACTGATTCGTAAATGTCGGTTGGGATTTTTTCCAGTCTGGTCAAGACCGAACGTTCAAATGCATTCTCGGGTCTATAATAACGGGGGGTAACCCTGTTGAGAGTGATTTGAGAACTTAAATTTGTTTTCATAAACTCATGTATTAAGTTTTAATTAGATTAAAGCCGTGGAATAATCTCTCATTTATTTAAGTCGGCAAATATAAGCAAAGTAGTAGGACTAACAGATATTATCTTCGTACTTTAGCTTCTCATATTGTCGTATTTAACATTTGTTTAAGGAGGGAGTGCAGAGGTATGTAAGGAGCTAGAAAGGTGTGTGAATATACTTTTCAAAGATGTTTCTGCGAGGAAAAAATAGCAAGAATGGGCGTGGAAATGGGTTAAGGATTTTCGATGATGAATGTGTCTGCATCCATCCAAACAGGGAATTTTTGACGAAAAATGTGAAGTGAATCCAAGTCTATGCATTGGGTGGCATGTCCTTCTTGATTATCGGGTACAAAGTTGAGCTTGTCTCCTTTAGGGGAATAAATAACGCTTCCTCCACTGTATTGGAGATGGTTGCCGTCTATTCCTACGCGATTAACTCCACATACGTAGGCTTGATTCTCAAGAGCTCTTGCCAGGAGTAGGGCATCCCATACACGACGACGAGCTTGTGGCCAGTTGGCAACATAAATCAAAAGATCATAGCTGTTGTCCACATTGCGACTCCATACCGGAAAGCGTAAATCATAACAGACTAACAAGCATATATTCCAGCCTTTGTAGGAGAAGATGAGTTGGTTATGGCCAGACGAAAAATGGGCTTGCTCATCACCCATCCTGAATAAATGATGCTTGTCGTAGTAATAAATCTGCTGATCGGGTGTTATGAAAAAACCACGATTGTAATAGCCATTACCATCTTTGCAAATGAAGCTACCACAAATGGCAATCTCGAACTGTGCCGCATAACTCTTTAAAGAGTCGATAGTGTTGCCTGACATCGGTTCGGCCAGCAAATCACTTTGCATGGTAAATCCGGTTGAAAACATTTCGGGTAAAACAACAATCTCTGTTGTTCCGCGAATAGCACAAAGCTTTTCGCGAAGACAACAGAGATTCTTATCTTTATTATTCCAAACGATATCAGTCTGGAACATAGTAATGCGGAGTTGGTTCATTACATGTTGTTTGACGAATGTGAAAACAACTTAAATATTGCCGATAGTGAAATTTTCAGGATGCTTTCCTTTGAAGTTTTTATAATATAGCTTGATTTCCTTCATGTCGGCATCCATATCACCTGTCGGCATCACTGCTTTAGTAGCCGAAATGGTTTTCGAAGGATAGTCTATACCAATCAAGACGATGGGCACTTTGGCTTTTTGGGCTATGTAATAAAAACCTTTTTTCCAATTAGGGTTGGCTTTACGTGTGCCTTCGGGCGTGATGGCTAAGTGAAACTGTTTCCTCTTTGCGAACTGTTCGGTCATCTGATCTACAAGAGATGTCTTGCGCGAACGATCAACAGGGATGCCGCCGACTGCCTTGAAAATTAAACCCAATGGAAAGAAAAACCACTCTTTCTTCATCATGAAACTTGTCTTGCGACCTATAGCACCATAAAAGAGTTTACCGATAAAAAGGTCTAGGTTGCTGGTATGAGGTGCGGCGCAAATGACGCACTTATCGTAATTGGCTACGGTAACATTGGTTTTCCAACCTAATAAACGATAATAGATGAAACTGTATATCTTTTGTTTCATTACTTGTTGAGTTTCTCAATACCATCAATTATTTCATTTACTTTATTGCTAAAGTCTGAATGAAACTTCTTATAAAAGCCTTTCACATTACCAGGAGTAGTATGGCTGATACGGCTGATGAATTCGGTATGCATAGCAAGCACCTCGGTCATGAGCTTGTCCAACTCTGTCTTGTCAATATTTGGGAACAGTAAACGTTGAACAGCACACTCGGCAAATAGCTCACTTGCAATATAATTGACATTCTTTTTTAGATCTCTTCTTTTAGCCATAATAATAAATTTTATGAGTGAATAGATAATACTTAGGCGTAAAGATATGGACTTTCCGCCCATTTTACCAAACTATTGCCTAGAAATAATAGCCTAGGTTGATGTAGAATGATGCCTCTTTGGCTTGGTTCGAATAGCCTATTATGGCTTCTAATGGGCCAATTATACTATTATATGCATAGCCCGCACTTATTCCAAATCGGCATGTGTTCTTGAATATGTCTTTTATACCATCGCTTTGCAATAATACATTTCCCGTTAAACTGATATAATTATTATTGCCTATCTGTTGACGTAGTTTCAACCCTATGATAGCTGCCGAGTTCTGAACTAACTCCATGTGGTTGATACCTGCGAAAGGCATCTGTTGTGGTACGAATCTGCCGAAATAATTGCCTCCGATGAAATTGTAGAATGGATAGGCAATGTAGTTTCCGGCAAGTACACGCCCATAGATCGAAGGTAGAATTGTGAATTTAGGCGCTGGTGAATAGGCTCCTTCCCAAGCTGCGTCAATGGCCGAGAATGGATTGTGCCCATTGTATTTGGCGAAATTGTCTGTATAAAGACTGTAGCTGGCTTTGAACTTTGAACCCCTAGTAGGAAAATAAGCTTTATTGAAAGAGTTATATTGTACGTTCACGAAATAAGTAAAGAAATGCTCTGGGCTAATATGAATATCAAATTCCGGCGAATTATAGAGCAGATTATTATACTTATAATATTCGAAGCGTAAACCGAATTCAAACAAGAAATTACGGAACCATAGATCGGAAAAACTGAATTCGCCCAACTGATATTTATAGGTAGTGTTGTAGGCTTTTTTTCCGCGGTCGTAAATGTTGATATCGTTATATTCGAATTGATATGCAAAATTGAAATTGCGCATTTGCAGTGGCTCGATGGTATAATCAAGCCTTGCTACATATCTCTGTCCTAAACGCCCAGTGATAGCAACTTTTGTGGGTATCTTCGTCTTTAAATTGAGTGAGGCATTGAGTAGGAGTGAAGCAATTTCCTCAGAGTCAAATCGTACGCCTATATTGATGTTTTTTTCGTATTTTTCCTGTAGAAGGAAATCAAGATTGTATTTGCCATTCTCGGCAGGTGTCAATTTATAATTTACGTTAGAGTAAGCTTGACCACCACGCAAAATGGCGAGTGCGTTCTCTAATTGCTGTTTGGTGATAAATGGGCTGTCGTCTTTTAACTTGCATTTACGCAACAGCCATTTTTTATCATCATCTTTGATTCCTGTAAAGTTGATGTTATTGATATAAATCTTGCTGTCGTCAAAATAGGCTGTATCGTAAACGGGATAGTCGGGACGATAGTCAAGAGCTAGGCCTAAGTTCTTTTTTAGTTGAATGAGCTCATCTCGTTTGGCGTTAGCGGCCTGCCAACCACGTTGCATCAATGAATCCATATCAGCAGGAACAAAGCTATAGGTTGAGTAGCCTTGCACATCTACCTTTATATATATATTGGTTTTTTTTACATTCTCCTCGTAAAGAGATTGTCCAGTCAAGCCGATGATTTGCATCAATATCTCTGGGGTGGAGTTAAGCTGATCGGACTCCTTTAGATTATTTTGTACATCAACTCCGATGATAATGTCAGCACCCATCTTCAAGGCGATGTCTACTGGGTAGTTGTCAATCATGCCGCCATCGACTAAAACCGCGCTATCCAAACGCATTGGTGTGAAAACTCCCGGAATCGACATGCTGGAACGCATGGCAGTAGATAGAACACCTTCGTGAAAAACATATTTTGTTCCATTAACGATGTCTTCGGATACGCAAGCAAACGGGATGGGAAGTTTGTCAAACTTTACACTATCATGATAGCCCATGGTGAGCTCTTGGAAAAGATTATTGAGGTTGATGCCTTGTATTAAACCACCAGCTGCTTTTTTGCGTGTTTTTTTATTGACGGGGATTGAGAGTACATAGGTTTCAGCATCTTTTTTTTCTGCCATATTCTGCTCGCTCCGTTTGATTTTATCGCTGAGAAGAAAAGTCCAGTCTTGCTCTTTCACCATTTCTTCAAGTTGTTCCGGAGTATAACCAATGGCACTCAGACCAGCTACAATAGATCCCATACTGGTACCAATGATGTAGTCAATGGGTATGCCTACTTCACGGATAACTTTTAGTGCACTAATGTGGGCTACACCCTTGGCGCCTCCACCACTCAACACGACGGCTACTTTCTTGCGTGGTTGCTCTTCTTGTGCATGTACGGGATGGATGGATAAGATGCAGAGAAGCGGAATGAGAATGATGCTTAAATATTTTTTCATATAAATATTTCTGGTTAGTTATATTTCATAATCTTGCAAACATAACAAAATAATTATAACATATTAAACATATATTTAATATTTTTTGTTCGTTATGGCCAAATGTTACTTCTAATATACTTTTTTACCTCAAAATAATGTATTATTCGACTTGGTATTGGCATTTAGGATGTAAAAAGGAAATTTCTTACTTCGTAATTCAGAAAAAAATGCGAAATTTGCATCGATTATCTATTTAAAAATATAGAAATAGAACTAACTAACACCTTTAAATATTTAAGAAAAATGACAAAAAGTGCATTGCAAATCGCAAGGGCTGCCTATCAGCCCAAACTTCCAAAAGCGCTAAAAGGAGCCGTGAAAACTGTTATAGGTGCTCCAACTCAATCTGTAGCCGATCAGGACGCTATCAAACAATTATTCCCTAACACATATGGTATGCCTTTGATAACTTTCGAGGCAGGTGAACCAATGAAACATGCTCCTATCAATGTAGGTGTCATCTTGTCTGGTGGACAAGCACCTGGTGGTCACAATGTGATTTCGGGTTTATTTGATGGAATCAAATCACTTAATGCTGATAGCAAACTCTATGGTTTTATTTTAGGTCCTGGTGGCTTGGTAGATCATAACTATATGGAGCTGACTTCTACAATCATTGACGAATACCGCAATACTGGCGGTTTTGATATCATCGGTTCGGGACGTACTAAGTTAGAAAAAGAAGAACAATTTGATAAAGGTTACGAAATCTTGAAACAATTAGGCATTCAGGCACTAGTTATCATCGGAGGTGATGATTCTAACACGAATGCATGTGTTTTGGCTGAATATTATGCGGCTAAGAAATATGGTGTTCAAGTAATCGGTTGCCCTAAGACTATTGATGGTGATTTGAAGAACGAAATGATTGAAACTTCTTTCGGATTTGACACTGCATGTAAAGTATACTCTGAAGTTATCGGTAATATTCAACGTGACTGTAATTCGGCACGCAAATATTGGCACTTCATTAAATTGATGGGTCGCTCGGCTTCTCATATCGCTTTGGAATGTGCTTTGCAAGTTCAACCAAATGTTTGTATCGTTTCAGAAGAAGTTGAATCAAAGGATATGTCTTTGGATGATGTAGTGACTTATATTGCGGAGATTGTCGCTACACGTGCTGCCGAAGGTAACAACTTTGGTACAGTGTTGATTCCAGAAGGCTTAATAGAGTTTATTCCTGCAATGAAAAGACTCATCGCCGAATTGAATGACTTCTTGGCTGCTAATGCAGAAGAGTTCTCTCATATCAAGAAATCGCATCAACGTGACTACATCATCAGTAAACTTTCTCCAGCTAATGCTGCAGTTTATGCTAGCTTGCCTGATACTGTGGCGCGCCAGTTGACACTCGATCGTGACCCACACGGCAATGTACAAGTATCACTTATCGAAACAGAAAAACTACTTTCGGAAATGGTAGCGACTAAATTGGCTACTTGGAAAGCTGAAGGTAAATTTGATGGTAAATTTGCTGCTTTACACCACTTCTTCGGATATGAAGGTCGTTGTGCTGCTCCTTCTAACTATGATGCAGACTATTGTTACTCATTAGGATATACAGCTTCAATGTTGATCGCTGATGGTAAGACAGGTTATATGTCATCGGTTCGCAACACAACTGCTCCTGCCGAAGAATGGATTGCAGGTGGTGTGCCCATCACAATGATGATGAATATGGAACGTCGTCATGGCGAAATGAAACCGGTGATTCAGAAAGCTTTGGTACGTTTGGATGGTGCACCATTCAAAACATTTGTTGAACACAGAGAACGTTGGGCGAAATTGACAGACTATGTTTATCCTGGTCCTATTCAATACTTTGGTCCTTCGGCTGTTTGCGACCAACCTACTAAAACACTTCTGTTAGAACAAGGAAAATAAGAATCCTAAATAAAAAACGGTAAACAGAATGATTTAACTTCTGTTTACCGTTTTAAATTATCGGACTGATGCCTTCTAGAAGAGACAAGAAAAACCCGAGTAAATCTTTGCGTCCACGAAAGAAAACAGGTCGCAGGAAAAAGAAACAGCAATCCAAACGAATGCCTGTGTGGTTGCGTAATGTGTTGTTGTTGCTCATTGTCATCTTCTTCTCTTCTGCAGGCTATTATTTCTTTATAAGGCCTTATCGTTTTGTTTGGAAAGATTGTAGGGGCGATAAAGCTTATAATGTATGCATGCCGTGTTGTTATGATATTCATGGCATAGATGTGTCACATCATCAAGGTAGTATTGATTGGAGAAAACTTTCAGAACGGCGAGTGGAGAAATATCCTATTGAATTTGTATTTGTTAAGGCCACTGAAGGTACGGATCATTTGGATACTGCGTTTGAATTTAATTTTGAAGAAGCACGTAACCATAGTTTCATACGAGGTGCTTATCATTTCTTCTCATCACGCACAGAACCTGACTTGCAGGCACAAAATTTTATAGAAACAGTGCGTTTAATGCCTGGCGATCTGCCACCTGTTCTCGACGTAGAAGAAGCTAAACATTCATCAGGGAAAGAACTCCAAAGACGGGTAAAAGTATGGTTGGATATTGTTGAAAATCATTATGGTGTTAAACCTATTATTTATACATCCTATAATTTTAGGACAAAACATCTGAATGACACAGTATTTGATGCATATCCATATTGGATAGCTCATTATTATGTAGATTCTGTGAGATATACCGGAAAATGGTCCTTCTGGCAACATACAGATAGAAGCTCAATTCCCGGTATTAATAAGGATGTGGATATGAATGTTTTTAATGGGACAATGGAAGAATTAATTCAGCTTACTCTAAAATGAATTTAACCGCTGACCATTTATTCTTCTCAGTGTGATGCACAAAGTGCAAACCGTATAATCTAGCTTCATCACAAATAGATGGAATATCTTCAACATAAAACCCACTCATATATAATGTAGCGCCTTTATTCATACATGACACATAGGTTTTCATGTCTTCTAGTAGAATATTACGATTGATATTTGCGATGATGACATCATATTTATCATCACTGGAAAGGATTGAAGCATCGCCAAGTTTTACCTCTACGTTATTGATCTTGTTGAGTGTTAAGTTTTCGAGTGAATTACGCACGCACCATTCGTCTATATCAATAGCTGTACAATTTTTTGCACCTCGCATGCAGGCCATTATCGCAAGAATGGCTGTCCCGCAACCCATATCGAGTATATCTTTACCCGTGAAATCTTCATCTAGTAATGCTTCAATCAAAAGACTGGTGGTTTCGTGATGACCCGTTCCGAATGCCATTTGTGGATTGATGACAATGTCATATTCCGCTTTAGGCACATCGAGATGGAATGTACTATGAATTACACAACGATCACCTATGACAATGGGTTGAAAGAAGTTCTTTTCCCATTCTTCATTCCAGTTTTTATCTTCTGCTTCTTTAATTTCCCATGTTAACTGGGTATCTGTTAAAGGAAATTCAGTCATGGCTTCTTTAAATGATTGCTCTGAAAATTGTTGTTGCTGGATGTAGGCTTTCAATATTTCCTCCTCGTTGACGAAACTCTCAAAACCGATTTCAGCTAATAAAGCACATAGAATGTCGTTGGCAGTTTCGCTGAAAGGTAGAGTATGGATAGTGGCCTCAAAATACTTCATGGATGCAAATGTTATTGAATGAATAAATTAACTTTAGGGAAATCCCTATTTAAGTATCGGGAATTTCTTTAGAGTAGGTATATTTCCTGAATTATATTTGTATTGCAAAAATATAGTTTAGAAAATTAATACTACAAAGATATGAAAAAGATTGCTTTAATATTATTGGCAGCCTTGTTATTTCCGATAGGAATAATGGCTCAGAGCTCCGGAGACGATCTGTATTTCGTACCTTCAAAAAATAAAAAGAGTACGCAGACTAATACTTCTCGCACAACGCCAACTTCAACTACTACTAATATTTATACTACTCCAGGTAGTACAGTTGTAGTACAAGATGGTGCTACTAATAATAACGGTGAGCGTGATATCGATGAATACAACCGTCGATTCATGTCGCAATACGTTGACATGGATAGTGACAATGATACTGTTTATATCCGAGATTCGCGCGAACGTCGCTCTTCGCAGCTTGATGGCGAATGGGTGAATGGTGAATTCAATGGAACAGAAAGTGATTATGAGCTTGCAGAGCGCATCATTCGCTTCCGTAATCCTCGTTATGCCATAAGCATTGGTAGTCCGATGTATTATGATGTGGTATATGGGATGAATTCTTGGGATTGGAATGTGTATACAGATGGCCTTTATGCTTATGCTTTTCCAACTTTCTCTAACCCGTTGTGGTGGAACTGGCAGTTTAATTCTTATAGTTGGAACTGGAATTGGGGCTGGGGGCCATCTTGGGGATGGGGCAGACCTTATTGGGGCTCAGGCTGGGGACCATCTTGGGGCTGGGGACCTGGTTGGTGTGGCGGTCCAGGATGGAACAGACCCGGATGGGGTGGAGGACCTGGTTGGGGACCCGCATGGGGTGGCCATGGCGGTGGAAATTGGAACAGACCAACCACTTATTACAACAATAGAAGATCAAATAATAGTATCAGTGCTCCTTCTGCACGCCCTTCCTCTGGTAGTCAGAATACAGTCGGAACTACCTCACGTCGTAGTACCACTTCAAATAATGGAACATCAACAAATGGAAGTAGTTCCACAACAACATCTCGTAGGGTAGTAGGTACGCGATCAAACACTACTTCTGATAGGCAACACTCTACTTCTAGTCGCTCAGATGGTGGCTCAACTTCTCGTAACTCAACGACTTATACTAGGCCAAGCAGTACTCGAACAAATAACTCAAGCGGTACTTCGCAACGTACATCATCGAGTAGTTCATCATCAAGAAGCAATAGCTCTACATATACCCGTGGAAGTTCACAATCTACTTCTAGATCGCAATCTTCTGGTAGTACCTCTCGTGCTTCTTCAGGTAATAGCTCTTCTTCAAGAAGTTCATCGTCTAATTATTCTTCTGGTAGTAGTAGCCGCTCTTCTGGAAGCAGCTATTCAGGGGGTAGTTCATCAAGAAGTAGTAGTGGTAGTAGCTCATCGCGCAGTAGTGGTGGAGGTAGTAGTCGCAGATAAAAAAGATATTCACGTTAAATCTATTAAGACATGAAAAGTTTGAAAATATTTTTGGGTACTGTTTGTGCCATTGTATTATCTTATCCTGTATTGGCTCAAACTACAATATATGATGCTAACCGTCTATTAGGAACTGATCTGAATGGTACTGCCCGTTATATTGGGATGGGTGGTGCAATGGGTGCATTGGGTGGCGATATTACCACGATGTCTACCAATCCTGCAGGTATCGGTATTTACCGGAGTAATGATGTAATGGTTTCTTTTGGCTTTGCCAACAATGGAATGAAAACAGAATATCCAGGACAGACAAATGAACTGAACGATTTTTTTGGTTCTTTCGATAATGCCGGATTTGTATTTGCCTATAAAATTGGCAACCAGACACCACTCCGCTATGTGAATTTCGGATTCAATTATCGTCGAACCAAATCGTTTAACCGTAACTCATTTATGGGAGGAACTTATTTGAGTTCTCAAACACAGCAGATGGCAGATATGACTAATGCTTCTAATGTAGGAGTAAGTGCACTTGAAGCAAATAATGCATATTTTGATAGCAATGTGCCATGGTTGGGTATTTTAGGTTATGATTCTTATTTGGTAAATCCCTGGTATAAAGATGGTAAACTCGGTGGTTTCGATCCTTATTATATGCAAGGAGATGAGACTGATGCTGTTTATCGTGCTCGCGAAAGAGGTGGTTTAAATGAGTTTGACTTTAATCTAGCCTTCAATTTGTATGATCGTGTTTACTTTGGTGCTACCGTAGGTGTTTATTATCTTGATTATACTCGCAATAGCAATTATTCTGAAGATTATTTCTATCAGGATAATGGTGAATGGATGACTGCTGGTGGATATACTTTGAATAACTATTATCATTCATCGGGTACGGGTGTGGATGTTAAATTAGGAATGATAGTTCGTCCTTTTGAAAATTCACCTTTGCGCATTGGTGCAGCTGTACATACGCCTACGTTTTATCGTATTACAGAATATACTTCGGCAAGTATTGATTTTGATGTTGATGTATTAAATGAGAATGATGTATATGTACAGCAAACAGGTAACACTTATACACAAGACAGCTATGGCAATGATATGCGTAGTGAAACAGTGAATAAGATTGTAACTCCATGGCGCTATAATTTGAGTTTAGGTTATACGATTGGAAGTGCGGTAGCTTTAGGGGTTGAATATGAATATGCGGACTATAGTCGCACGAAGTTAAAATATGACGATGGTATTACGATGTCCGTTGAGACTGAAGATGCTCGCAATATGTTGAAAGGAGTTAGCACTATTAAGGCTGGTGCAGAGTTTAAAATTGTTCCTGAGTTCGCTTTTCGTGTAGGTTATAATCATATTACATCTGCAATGACAGATGATGCCTTTAAATATTTACCTTCAAATAGTGTTCGTACGGATACAGAGTATTCTAATCTTAAGTCTGCTAACAACTATACTTTTGGTATTGGTTATCGTGGTGAGAGTTTTTATGCTGATCTAGCATACCAATTTAATACTTATAAAGAGCATTTTTATGCGTTTGATAATATTGATTTGACAAGAACAAAGGTTATTAATAAGAACAGTAAAGTTGTCTGTACGATTGGAATGCGTTTCTAATGAAGTAATTATTATTATATTTATAAATTTTCAGTGTGTGTAATAAAACCCCTGAGGACCAAATTTAAATGGTTCAAAGGGGTTTTATATTTAGAGCTATTTAAGAGTAGATCTTAATATTCAATCTTATCTTCTTTCTCTGTCCAATCTTTAAAGGCTTTTAAAGCCTCATTGTGCAATAATTCTTCAGATGGAAGTTTCCTATCTTGCGGTTTTAATTCCAACTCATCATAAATGAAAGAATCGTCAAATCCAATATCTTTGGCATCTGTCTTGTTATTGCCATAATAGATTTTATCAAGGTGCGCCCAATAAATGGCACCTAGACACATGGGGCATGGTTCACAAGAAGTATAAATCTCATGACCGCTTAGATCAAAAGTACCTAACTTTTTAGCGGCAGTTCGTATTGCACTAACTTCGGCGTGGGCTGTAGGATCACACGAACAGGTCACGCGGTTAACACCTTCGGCTACAATCTCCCCATTTTTTACAATAACAGCTCCGAAAGGTCCACCGCCATTTTTTATATTTTCTATAGAAAGCTCTATAGCTCTTCTCATTAATTCATCTTTTGTCATAGCCAAAAATTGTTTATGGTTTAAAGCAAAGATATAAATATTAAATTAGAACTTTTCATTTTGCTTGTTAATAGATGTAGAGCATTACCAGTACCACATCACTCCGAATGAGCAGGGCATCACTTTAGGACCTCTGTTATATGCAAAAAGATTTTGAGTATCATAGCGTAGATAGATACCGATATTATCATAACCTGCTTGAATTAGCATATTTACGGTAAAAGGACGCACATGCATATTTTTATATAGAGTCTCTTTCTTGCCATTGACATTCGCGATTGATTTAATGCCATGTCTTAGTTCTACTTCGGGACCCATTGCCACAAAAAGTCTGTTACTACCATTTATTTTTGCTTGAAACTCTACGCAGACTGGTATTCGGAAATAGAAATGGCGCAATCTACTTTTGCTATACTCTATGCCATCAATTCCTGGAAAGATTTCAGTTTCCACTTCATTTTTCAGGAATGCTTCATTGCCATCCAGCCTGAATGCCCTAAATCCCCATCCTAGTCCAAAGGTCAAACCCCAGTGATTGTTGGGAGCCAATAATACCTGACCTGAAAGTAAATTAAAACCTATTTCCCAGCTTTTCGATAGGTTTAGATTGGCTTTATTGGTTTGTCTAAACGATAGAAAGTCATTAGAGAGTGTGGCGAAACCACCATATAGGCCAGCCACGTGACGTTTAAAGTAATTATTCGAGTATTTTGGTCTTGGAGCAAACGGCAATGCATCTAGAAAAGAATTTCTATTACTACTTGTGCGTGTCAGGTATACACCTTCATAAATTTTCTCCTCTTCACTTCCGTTTAATCCAGGTATATCTTCATAGATTTTTATCTTCATATCATTTGTTCCTTTCAAGATGAAGATCGTATCCCCTTTTGTTTCAACTATTGTTTCTTTTATGTCTTGTGCATTTAGATTCATCAAACCCATCAGCATTGCACTTATTAGAATAATCTTTTTCATTGTTACTTTAAATTTATTGTTATGTAATCTTATTTTTGGAATAATATTTCCATGAGTTTATCCGAATTCAAATAACCTTCTATATAGACAAGAGTAGCTTTGTTTTTTGCACCTAGCTTATATAAAATGTACCTTTTTAATGGTGTTTTATCCTTGGACGTTATTGGAGGCAACTGGTAGTATGCGCTTATAATGCTACCATCCTCTATCACTTCCTGAATTTTTCGCGCTTTATTATTGGCCTTGTCATCATCCAAACATTTAAGGATTGCTGGTAAGTAATTGGTAACATCTTTAAAAGAAATGCTTTTGTATAGAGTGATTTTATACGTTTTTAGCATGTCTTTTGATAGTTCGACCATAGTTACTCCTTTGTCGCTGCCATATTGATCGAAAATGTGTGAGATACAAAGCCCAGACTGTGCCAAAAGTTTTGAAGGAGCTAGCAAAATAGCTAAAGTAGCCATTAATATCCATAAAAATCTTTTCATATATTGATCCATTTATTGTTCGCTAAATAGTATTTGCAACACTTCATCTTCATCCATGCTTACCTGTTGTAATGAGTTTATTGCTTCTTTCCATATGATTTCCTTTTGTGTATAGCATACACCATCTATCATGACGAAGCTTTTGGGCGAATCAAAATGTTGATATATTCCTAGCAATCCCACAGCTAGAGTGAGACAAGCTGCAATACTGATTGCCGTGTACTTGAAAATTCGCTTAATTCTCGCATGATATTTGGGTGTTTCTATTAACTTATCTGTACCAAGCTCTTTTCGTTCTTCATTAAAATAGGCAAAGAAATCTCTATATACCTCAATTTCGGCAGGGATATTCTCTTGTTTGAAGAAAGTGCGAATAGTTATTTCCTCCTCACAGGTGGTTTCACCATCAAAATATTTATTAATGAGTTTTTCTATTTCCATTATTTTATTCTCCTTTCTTTGATAGCTTGCAGGTACAAGTCTCTAGCTTTCTTTCGTGCTCTCGACAGATTACTTCGTATTGCTTCGGAACTACACCCTGTAATTTCGCTTATTTGTTCTGATTCGTAACCTTCTACATCTTTCATGTAAAGAATGGTACGTTGTAGTGAAGGTAGTGTTTCGATTATCGCCTTCATTAAGTTGTAAGATTCTTTTTGCTCCAAGGATTTGTGAGGTTGTGTTGATCTTCCCTCATCTTCAATCTGAATCTTTTCAAGTGTTATCTCTGGCGACTTCTTATTTCGCCAAATATCCATACATAGGTTATGGGTGATACTCATGGCAAAGGCTTCTATATTTCGATATTCGCCAAGTTTTAAGCGCAAATTCCATAATTTAATGAAAACCTCTTGCACAGCGTCTTCTGCATCTAGAGGATCATCGCATAGTTTTCGTGCATAGTTTAGCAATTTGCCGCGAAGTGGGAATATCTTTATTTTGAATTCTTTTAATTCCATTATAATAAGTAGACGTTTCTTGTCGATAAACGTGACATCAAATCATCGTTTTATTTTAATAAAAAAAACCACACAGTTTTTGACTGGTGGGAGTGTGTTGATATTTAGATAAATAGATCACATTTTATCAAGAATCTTATCCATGACCCAGTTTGTAAGTGTAGCACTTTCGCCATCGCAGGTGCAGATTGATTTACCCAATAAATGATCTACTACGGCTTGGATCAATGGTTGTTGTACATACTTAGGATTATCGATAGATATCTCTTCACGTCCTTTTTCTGTATGAAGTGCGATTGGCTCATAGGTAAATACGGAAAAGCATATTTGCCCCTTGTCACCTATAATTTCTATTCTATCTTCTTTCGCCGAATCATGTGCTACAAAGCACCACGAACCACTTCCTACTAAACCATTGTCAAACTGAAAACACGCGCTCAAAGTATCTTCAGCCTGATATAAACCGCCACGATTGCTTTTGTAGCCACTTGCTTCTAAAATGCATCCAAACATTTCCTGTAGTAAATCAATTTGATGTGGAGCTAGGTCATAGAAATATCCACCTCCTGATATATCGGCTTGTACGCGCCATGGCAAGTTGTCGCGGTTATAATCAAGATTGCGTGGAGGTTGTGCAAATCTAATCTGAACGTTAATGACATTACCTATAGTATCATTATCTACTAACTCCTTTACTTTCATGAAGTAGGGGAGGTAACGTCTATAATAAGCCACAAAACATGGAATGCCGGTCTCTTTGGATATTCTATTGATGCGAGTGCACTCTTCATAAGTCTGTGCCATGGGTTTTTCGATGTAGGCAGGCTTACCAGCCTTCATAGCCATAATGGCGTAAGTCGCATGCGACGATGGCGGAGTTGCAATGTATACAGCGTTTACATCAGGGTCATCTATTAGCTCTTGAGCGTCATCATACCATTTCTTTATGCCATGCTCTTTGGCGTACTGTTTTGCATTTTCTCCATCACGGCTCATTACTGCCACAACCTCAGATCTTTCAACTTGCTGAAATGCGGGGCCGCTTTTAGTCCTGGTCACTTCGCCGCAACCGATAAATCCCCATTTAATAATCTTTTCACCCATAATACCTTATTCTATCTTTTCTTTGTACCCACAAATTTATAAGGAATAAATGCAAAAAGCAAAGATTCTGGACTTTGGCTTTAATTAAAGCTGCTATTTCGTTTGCAAACATTTAGAAATAGATGCTAATTGGAAAAAATACACGATTAAAATCAATAATGTTTTTTATACAAGGAAGTGAATTCTTTGGTTTTCTTATAGTTGGTCAGCCAATGATTTATTGAATCAAGTAATTCTGTTGATTGTTTATTTACAGCCCATCCATGAAATTGAGGAAAGCCTATTTCGGTTTTCGCATCAATGTTCGGGAATGAATCGATAAGTGCATCTACAATCTCTTTTTCACAAACCACATAATCTATATCTCCATGAGCCACCATTGCAATAAGTTGTTCAGGGCCATATTTATCAACTTCTGAAATATAGATAGTGTCACCGATTTCATTTCCCATATTCTCTATACGAAGTCGTGATGGTGATCCTTTTACAATATGTATGGTCTGTCCGGCAAGCTTCAGTTGAGAATCTATATAAGTGCTATCATTTTTAGCTGTATTGTGCCGTTGTACTAGCACCTGTTTATCTAGTAATATGGGAATAGTAAATGATATCGAATCCTTTAGAACCGTAGTGATAGGCATATTATAGGCTATTACATCATATATGCCTTGGTTTAATCCTTTTAATCTTTCATCAAACCCCATGACGGGTACAATTTCTACTTCTAAATTCTTGCTTTTGGCAAAAGCATGGATAAGGCTATAGTGAAAACCAGCCAAAGTATCACCATCTACATAAAAGCTGGTCGAATTGTATTCAGTAGCAACTTTTAAAACACCGCTTTCCTTGATCTCATCATAATTGCGTATATACTTATGATCTTCTTTGCTTTTTTTACCGAAAAAGGTAAAGAATATAAGACAGATACCAGCTATAAGCAAATATTTACTATATGAAAGATCGGCTTTAATCATGAGATAATGAGTAGGCTATTAAGAATTAATCATAGAAGTTCCATGATATACCAAATTTGAATAGTCTAGGATTGATAGGATTATGAGGAGTCAAGAATGAATTTTGTCTTCCCATACCTTGATTGATGTGATGCATCATCACATAGATGCGCGTACGTTTCAAATGGATGTTGGCATATACATTACAGATCGGATAGTTACCTATTTTTACTCGGTCATTATCTGGTTGTAAATGAAACTGGCCTGTATTAGGCATATAGCCTGGTGCATAATAAGATGTGAAATAGCGAACATCACCCCCAAGCTGGATACTAAGAATCTTTTTTGCCAATTTGAAATCGATATATAAATTGCTATATATATTAATATCGGGCAATGGAAGAATCTCACTGTTGCTCGACTTTTGCCATGTCACTTCATTGTCAAAATGCAGTATGCCCAGTTTCAAGTCCTGTTTGATTGTAGCAGATAATACCTGTATATTGCCGCTATGTTGTGCTGGTACAGCACTTTGATTGAAATATGTATAGTTCTTAATATTTTCTACGCCCGCTTTTAGCAATGTCTTCGAGCGTCCTATAGACAGTTCACCTTCTAGGCGGGTAGTAAACACCTTGTCCATATCAGGGTTGTCCCAATAAAAATGTTTAGAATGATAGTGGCGCATATAAAACGAAGGCAGTTGATTACTGATGCGGCCTCGAGCGGTTAGTCGTGTCACATCCTTCCACATTGGAATATTGAGATCAATATTACCTTTGACGTCAAACTGCCCGATAGCATTGCCCAGCAGACCCACTTCGCCAAACACATTATAGTGAAGCAATTCACCTTCCTTCTTGCTCAGTTCACCTCCTACATAAAATTCATTTTCTGTGTAATGATTGGTTGTAGTCGAATCACTGTTCATCAAGTTGTATTTACTAAATTTATATGAAGCAAATGCTGTGAGCCCCATCTTTGCGTATTTGTTGAAACCCTCAAGCAGCGATATCCCTACCGTATTTCGCACGCTGATAAAGCTAGTTGAGTCATTGATCAACGAATTGCCTGGCTCGATGTATGTATTTTCATAATAGTCATTCTTGTTGTCGCTCGAATAAAACTTGTAGTTAGACCATTCCAACTTCATGGTATGGATAAAACTAGTTACAGGTATAAATTCGTATTTAGGCGGAGTACTGTCGTTTTCGGCCTGAGGAATGCTTCGATCGAAACCCACTTTGTAGCGTTGTGTAAGGAATACATAGCTATCGGCCAAACGGCTTGTGGCATGGCTTAAGTTAGTAGGCATATTCGTTGTTTCTGTCACACGGCCTCCATCTGCCAATGCATCAGGATCTGTGATATATCTATCATCTGTTATACCACCATTTTGATTGGCTTTCAGATAGTTATAGCTATACATCAATGTACCCTCATAGCGTTCGCCTATATAGCTGATAAAGGGCACGGCTTTAAAAAACGAAGTATTAGAGTTGTAATAATATCCACGTCCATAAAGATAGTCGATATCAAAGCCAAAAGCCAGCTGCTTGTTGACATTCACTGAGAAATAAGCCATGAAACGTTCCTCTCCATTAATCTTATTACCTGCTTTGTGATAAGTTAGGTTAGTAAAAGGTACATTACTGTTCGTGAAAAAATGCTGATCGGGACGTTTGAAGAAAAATGAATAGGGTTGGATGAAAATAGAAGGTTCATCGTAGGTGCGATTAAAAAATAAGCGCGAAAGACGTGGTGATCCCAGATTGCCTAAATGATTATATTCACCATTCATGCCTTCTGTTATATTTGTATTCTGGAAGTTTAAGCGCAATGTATCTGCGGGTATGATTTTAATATTACCTAGTTGTTCACTCACATGCCACATATAGAGTTTTGGTGGCAAACTCTCATAGTCTACTGACGTAGAATCTATCTGAGGACGCATTGAAGGGTCTACTTGATTGCCATATTTATCAATGATATTACCATATTCATCGGTAGTATCACCGTAGGGGTTATTCGTACTAGGTCTGACTTGTGCCTGAGTTGTCAGTATTCCTAAGATGAAAAGTAATATATTTAGAAGTAGAATTCGTCTCATAAGTAGCGCAAAGATACAATAAAAAATAATTCGTAAACTAAAATACTTTTTTGTTTACGAATTATTAAATACGAGCGTGAATTTGAACCTTATTTCATTTCCTTAATCAGTTCCATTCCTTTTTTGATGGCTTCCTCGTTCATTGGTATCAAGTGATGATGACGTTCTGGCAAAGTCTTACGCAAACCCTTGATCACACTATCCAGGTGAACGATGGGTGAAAGCTTAAGAAGACCACCCAATACAATCATATTGAATGCTTTAGCATTGTTCATTTCATTGGCAGCATCCATTGCATCGATACGATAAACTTGGATGTCTTTGCGTGTTGGTGGATTGATAATACCATATCCATCATAGATCAGGATCCCACCTGGTTTTACACGATTCTCAAACTTTTCCAATGATGGTTGGTTCAAAATGATGGCTGCATCATATTGACTTAGAATCGGTGAAGAGATCTTATCATCACTTACGATTACAGTCACGTTGGCTGTACCCCCGCGCTGCTCAGGTCCGTAAGCCGGCATCCAAGATACTTCCTTACCTTCCATCAGCCCCGAATAGGCCAATATTTTTCCCATCGACAAGACGCCTTGTCCACCAAATCCAGCTATTATAATTTCTTGTTTCATACAATTCAATCGTTTTAAAAGGAGATTATTCTTTATCCTTCATGTCGCCAAGTGGATAATAGGGAAACATGTTATCAACCATCCATTTGTTAGACTTGTCTGGCGTCATTTTCCAGCCCGAGCTACAGGTTGATACGATTTCCACAAGATTTGATCCTTTGCCAGCCATCGAGTTTTCAAAAGCTTTGCGAATGGCTTTTTTGGCTTTGCGAATGGCAGGAACGGTATGTACCGATTGGCGGGTGACATAAGCCGTACCTTCAAGCTGAGCGGCAATTTCAGTGATTTTAAGAGGATAGCCATGAAGCTCCACATCACGTCCATAAGGGCAAGTAGCAGTTTTCATGCCTACCAGAGTTGTAGGTGCCATTTGTCCACCTGTCATACCATAAATGGCATTGTTGATGAAGATAATTGTGATATTCTCTCCGCGATTAAGTGCATGGATGGTTTCGGCTGTACCTATACATGCCAAGTCACCATCTCCTTGATAAGTAAATACCAAGCGGTCGGGCCAAAGTCGTTTGATAGCGGTACCCACTGCCGGTGCGCGGCCATGAGCAGCTTCTTGCCAATCTATATCTATATAATTGTAAATGAATACAGCACAACCCACCGGTGAAACACCGATTGCCTTATCTTCCATACCCATCTCTTCGATAACTTCTGCGATGAGCTTATGTACAACGCCGTGACTACAACCCGGGCAATAGTGCATAGGTTTGTCATTCATCAGTGTCGGTTTCTTATAAACCAGATTTTCTGATTTGATGATTTCTTCTTTCGTCATAACTTATTCTCTTTATCGGTTGGTGAATCGAATAAAAAATTCCATCAGTTTGGCGAATATTGCCGCGCCGCAAACATACATAAACACCTTAAAGTCTACGGTGAAGTAGAGTATCACCGAAACCACGGCGAGTACTAGGAAAATCATGTTTAGAACGTTTCTTATTTTATCGGGATTCATCTTCTATTGTTTTCTATGGTTATCAACTTTATTCTTTACGTGGAATACTGTTGTTCTTATAAAATTTTATTTTTAAGTGCCATAACGATCTCATCTGGGTCAGGTACTATACCACCCAGTCTACCGAAATGCTCTACTTTTATCTTGCCATTTACGGCAAGGCGCACATCTTCGATCATTTGACCAGCATTCAGTTCAGTAACTAGCATGCCTTTAACTTTGTCAGCATATTCGGCTATTACCTTTGTGGGGAAAGGCCATAGAGTGATAGGACGAAGCATTCCTACTTTGATTCCCTCTTCGCGTGCCATTTCTAGTGCTTTTTGACCGATACGAGCCATAGAACCAAAAGCGATGATCAGATATTCGGCATCTTCGCAATTGATCTCTTCATAGCGAACCTCATTTTCTTCGATCTCGCGATATTTAGCTTGAAAACGAATATTGTTTTTCTCCATCTCTTCGGGTTGGAGCTCTAGTGAGGTGATTATATTGGGTTTACGTCCGTTAGTGCGTCCTGTTGTCGCCCAAGGACATTGTTCGATGACTTCTTCTTCGGTGCGGCGAGGTTTCATAGGAGGCAATACCACCTTTTCCATCATTTGTCCGATTACACCATCAGCCAAAATGATTGCAGGATTACGATATTTGAACGCTAACTCAAATCCTAAACCTACAAAGTCTGCCATCTCTTGTACAGATGCCGGTGCCAATGCTATCAATTTATAATCGCCATGTCCACCTCCTTTTACTGTCTGGAAATAGTCAGCTTGACTCGGTTGTATGGTACCTAGACCAGGACCTCCGCGCATTACATTTACTATGAGGCAAGGTAGTTCTGCACCAGCGATATAAGATACACCCTCTTGTTTGAGACTGACTCCAGGACTAGAAGATGATGTCAATACCATCTTGCCTGCACCTGCGCCGCCATATACCATATTGATAGCTGCAACTTCGCTTTCGGCTTGAAGAACCACCATTCCAGTGGTTTCCCAAGGTCTTAAATCTGCTAATGTTTCTAATACTTCTGATTGTGGAGTGATAGGATAACCGAAATAACCATCCGCACCGTAGCGAATAGCTGCGTGAGCGATGGCTTCGTTACCTTTCATTAATACTATTTCTTCTGCCATAATGGTAATCTGCTAAATTTCTACTTTTACTTTATATACTGTGATACAACCATCTGGACATACAGTCGCACACGAGCTGCATCCATTACAAGTGTCTTCCAATACAGGTTGGGCATAGTTATACCCTTTTACATTTACCTCCTTCGAGAGTTTGATTACATCAAGCGGGCAAGCAACAACACATAAGTCGCAACCTTTGCAACGTTCTGTATCGACTACTATTGCACCTTTAATTTTAGCCATAATCTATCGTTTTTATTGAAGTTTACTGATTGAACATATCTTTGTGATAAAACTCGAGAATGTCGATTAACATCTTACGTGCATGAACGGCGGGAGAGTCAGGGTTTAGATCAATGGCCTGTTGGTAGTTGTTCATGGCTTCCTTCCAGTTGGATAGCTTCCGGTAGGCATTGCCGCGTAAGTAATAGGCTTCACTTTTTTGAATGGGTGAATCTATTGTAGTAATGAAATCGTTTAACGCTAAAAGAGCCTTATCAATTTCATCATTTTGAATGAGAAGTTTAATTGTATCCAGTGATTCCATGTAATATCGAATTTCACGGTTATTAAGGTTACAAAGATAGTTTTTATTTGATGATTTGGTCTATATAAAATATAAAAAAATAAAATATGATTAATGTCTTATGCTTTGAAATAATTATATGCTAACAATGTGTAAATGTGTAATGTCGTTTTGCTCCTTATTGAATTAATTGATAGTTACCAATTTGTTAAATATCTCCGTATGATGTTGCTATATGTTTGAGTGTGATAATATATAAAAGTAATAATGCGTTACAAATATGAGCGATTTGTGGCGGTAGTTTAAATAGAAAAAGGAATAAGGACATCGATTTTTATCGGGTCCTTATTCCTTTGAAAACCTTTCATGCCTTTATAGATCAAAGCAGTTTTGATCAGTATGGTGCATAAGGCTATGCACGATAGTACATAGGGCTACGCACCACAGTGCATAGGGCTATGCACTTTATAAAGCATGAGTCGAGAGAATATATAAAAAACCTATTGATCACTCGCTTTGCTGACCATTGATTTTAAGATTGGTGAATTTCACGTTGCGTGCACCACTAATCTTGTTATTCTGATGGGTTACATTGTTCAAGTTCGAATTATCAATCGTGATATTATCCACATACTGATCATCCTCTAATCCTATAATCACCACGCCATATTGGCTTTTCTGGCTAGTGACATTTTCCAAATGTACGTTGCGCACTGTAGGATTGAAACCACGGTTACATTTTTCTTTATTTTCGTACTGTAGATTGATGCGCAGCACAGCTTCTTTACATTCGCCTACATTAATGTTTCGTACAAACACATTCTCTATCAAGCCTCCGCGACAGGTACTCGTTTTTATACGAATCACACGATCCAGTAATGGGCTATCCATTTCGCAGTTTTCTACGAAGAGGTTGCGATACCCTCCA
Organism: uncultured Bacteroides sp.; assembly: GCA_947074295.1. Classification (GTDB taxonomy): domain Bacteria; phylum Bacteroidota; class Bacteroidia; order Bacteroidales; family Bacteroidaceae; genus Bacteroides. The sequence goes on from CAMTPC010000011.1 coordinate 27,745, forward strand.
GAGATTTCGCTACCAATCACCACACCGCCATGTCCATTCTTCATACGACAATTGCGCACAATGATATTTTCGCTAGGGATATTCCATTTACGGCCATCCATATTGCGACCCGATTTGATGGCTATGCAGTCATCACCAACATCAAATAGGCAATCTTCTATCAAAACATTTTTGCACGATTCTGGATCACAGCCATCTCCATTAGGTCCACGATTAAATATTGTAACTCCTTTCACAATAAGGCTTTCACAAAACATGGGATGAATTACCCAGAAAGGCGAATTGATGATTGTCACATCTTCAATCAAAATAGTGTGGCACGAATAGAAGTTGATGGTCTGTGGGCGTAAGGCATCTTCAGGTGTCATTACGCGTTGATAGATTGGAGTCGAAGTCTCACCATACATCAATAATTTATCGCGACCACCTTCTTCTTGGTTCAGCAGGCCTGGTTTCCATCCATACTTTTCGCGCCCTTTCATATACCACCAGTTAGTGTCCGATCCCATACCATCGATTGTGCCTTTGCCTGTTACAGCAATGTTGCTTTCGCCGTAGGCATAAATCAAAGGTCTTGCGTTATAACAATCTACTCCTTCCCAACGTGTCAATACGCCCGGAAAGTAAAGTGATTGATCGGGTAAAAACTTCAAAACAGCGCCTTCGGCTATATGTAGATTAACGTTCGATTTTATAGTAATTGGACCTGTATAGAATACTCCAGCGGGAACTACCACCATGCCACCACCGGCAAGGCTACACTCTGTGATAGCCTGATTAATGGCTTCGTGACAAGGTGCATCTTGTTGGTTGGGTTTAGCACCGAAGTCAACGATCGAAAAAGTACGTTTAGGAAATTTAGTTCGCTTTATTTCCTTTTCGATTTTCTTGGCCTCCTTAAATGCTTTGTCCATGTCGAATGCATGCACATGAGTAGTAGTTGAATAAACAAGTACGATTAATAGTAGTCCGATAAGTCTTTTCATGATATGTTCTCTATTTATGATGTAATAATTTACCGGAAGCAAAAATAAAATATAGAAAACTAAATGGGGTGTATTTTTTGGTCTTAAGACGAGAGGAATTGTTTGAAAATAAGCTATCAAGCCATAAAGTAAAAGAAAAGCCGCCTGTAAACGTACAGGCGGCTTATTATTGAATAATTGCCGAAGAAGCGATTATGGCTTTACTGGAATCTTGTCGATTCTTAGTTGGTGTCTACCACCTTCGAAAGCCGTATTGAAGAATTCTGTAAGAATCATATCTGCTTCTTCAGTACTGATAAATCGTCCTGGCATCACCAGTACATTAGAGTCATTGTGTTGACGTGCCAAATGAGCCAGTTCGGCATTCCAGCAAAGAGCTGCTCTGATGCCTTGATGTTTGTTGAGTGTTATGGCAATACCATTACCACTGCCACAAACTGCTATACCTGGATAGCACTCACCAGCTTCAACAGCCAAGGCAAGTGGGTGAGCGAAATCGGGATAGTCGCAGCTATCGGTACTGTATGTACCAAAGTCTTTGTATTCCATACCCTTGTCGCGCAACCAGCCACGTACGAATTCTTTCAGTTCGAATCCAGCATGATCACTACAAATACCTACAATGGTTTTCATGACAACATTTCTTTAACTTGTTTGTATACATTCTCAGCTGTAAAGCCTAATTTCTCATCCAAAACTGTATAAGGAGCAGAGAAACCAAATGAGTTCAATCCGAATATCTTGCCATCTGTGCCCACCAAACCAAGAAGATTAACAGGAAGACCAGCTGTCATACCGAATTTTTTAGCAGCCTTTGGTAGGATTTCTTCTTGATAAGCAGCATCTTGGCTACGGAAAAGACCTTCAGAAGGGGCAGATACGATACTTACCTTTACACCATCTTTGCGGAGCAATTCTGCACCTGCTACTAGTGTCGACACTTCAGAACCCGAAGCTACCATCACGATATCCGCATCTTTGTCTGAGCCAGCTACGATATAAGCACCTTTAGCTACATGGTTATAGTCATTACCTTCGGGTAGATTCTTGATATTCTGACGTGAGAAGATAAGACCGGTTGGCGTACTAACATTTTCCATAGCCAATTTCCACGCGATAGTCGTTTCTTCTGCATCAGCAGGACGAAGCACGAGCATAGAATTTACATGGCTATGGTTTTTCAATTTTTCCATCAAACGAACTTGAGCTTCTTGTTCTACTGGTTCATGAGTAGGACCGTCTTCACCTACACGGAAGGCATCGTGTGTCCAAATGAACTTAACTGGAAGTTCCATTAAGGCAGCCATACGGATAGCTGGTTTCATATAGTCCGAGAATACGAAGAAAGTTGCACAAGCAGGAATCACACCACCATGTAGTGCCATACCGATAGAAAGGCAGGCCATCGTTAATTCGCATACACCAGCTTGAAGGAAAGCGCCGCTAAAGTCACCTTTTTGGAAGGCGTGAGTTTTTTTCAAGAAACCATCTGTCTTGTCTGAGTTAGAAAGGTCAGCCGAAGCTACGATCATGTTTTCTACCTCAGTAGCCAATGTGCCTAATACTGTAGCCGAAGCATTACGAGTAGCATCATTCGCTTTTTGTTGGATCTTAGACCAGCTGACTTTAGGAGCCTTATTAGAGAAGAACTCAACTAATTTGGCTGCTAATTGTGGGTTGTTAGCTTCCCATTCAGCACGTTGTGCATATCTTTCGTCCACAATCTTTCTTAGTTCTTCGGCACGCTTAGCATAAAGCTCTGCTACTTCGGGGAAGATTACGAAAGGATTCTCAGGATTACCTCCTAGATTTTGTATAGTATTCACATAAGCATCGCCACCAAGAGGTGCACCATGAGTTTCACAGTTGGCCTCATAGCTGCTGCCATCTGCTTTGCGAGCGCCTTTACCCATAATCGTCTTACCGATGATTAGAGTTGGTTTTTCGCTTTCTGCCTTTGCTTCATTGATGGCTTTGCGAATATCATCAGCATCATGTCCGTTGATTTCGATTACATGCCAATCCCATGATCTATATTTCATGGCCACATCTTCGCATGTCACAGCTTTCGTTTCAGTCGAAAGTTGAATATCATTTGAGTCGTAGAACATGATCAAGTTGTTCAATCCCAATGTGCCAGCTATGCGACCTGCACCTTGCGAAATCTCTTCTTGGATACCACCATCAGAAATGTAAGCATAAATGGTTTGATCCATTACATGGCCAAAGCGAGCCTGAAGGAACTTAGCAGCAATAGCAGCACCTACACCATAAGTATGACCTTGACCTAATGGGCCAGATGTGTTTTCAACACCTCGTTTCACATCAACTTCGGGATGACCAGGAGTTGGACTTTCCCATTGACGGAACTGCTTAAGCTCATCCAGCGTATATTTGCCTGTCAAGGCAAGTACTGAATAAAGCATGGGAGACATGTGTCCTGGATCTAGGAAGAAACGGTCACGTCCTTCCCAACTTGGGTTGGATGGATCATATACTAAAAACTCAGAATAGAGTACGTTTACAAAATCTGCACCACCCATAGCGCCACCAGGATGACCTGATTTAGCTTTCTCAACCATTGAAGCAGCAAGAATGCGGATATTGTCTGCTGCGCGGTTCATCAACTTGTTTTCGTTCATTTCTACTAATCAATTAAAATTATATGTTTCGCAAAGATAGTTCATTAACCTATATTTCAGAACTTTTAGTTATTACTTTTTTGATAGTAGTTTATAGGTTTTATAACATATTGAGTGTGAAAAATACACTAAGTATTGATTCTTGTTGTGTTTAGATAAAAAAATAACGGTATCAAATTTCCTTGATACCGTTATTTATAAGATATTTTTATTGTATTTATACCAGTTCTCTTGATCCGTCACTGATTACAACATCATAAACTTTGGGCGAACGACCAAATTTAGCCTTGAATGCTTCGTTGGCCTTTGAAATGAAGCCATCATAAAGCTCATTTTTAACAAGGTTAATTGTGCAGCCACCAAAGCCTCCTCCCATCACGCGTGAGCCAGTTACTTCACATTCTTTGGCAATGTCGTTTAAGAAGTCAAGTTCTTCACAGCTCACTTCGTAAAGTTTGCTCATTCCATGATGTGTTTCATACATTTTTTGGCCTACTGTTTCATAGTCGCCATTTTCCAATGCATCACATACATCCAATACACGTTGAATCTCTTCAATCACATATTCAGAACGCATATAATCTTCTTCAGAAATTACATCTTTTACTTCTTGTAGCATTTCCATATTGCAATCACGCAAGAACTGCACATGTGGATGTTTTTTCTGAATAGCAGCTACTGCTGTTTCGCAGCTTTGACGACGTTTGTTGTAGGCCGATGAAGCTAGTTCATGTTTTACTACTGAATCTACCAAAACCAAGCGATAACCTTCGGGGTTGAATGGGAAATATTCAAACTCTAATGAACGGCAATCCAAACGAATCAGTCTTCCCGCTTTGCCAAATACAGAAGCGAACTGATCCATGATGCCACAATTCACTCCACAATAATTGTGCTCAGTGGCTTGTCCTACTTTAGCTAGTTCGAATTTGTCGATTTTTCCTTCGCCAAATAGTTCATTAAGAGCAAAAGCATATGTACTTTCTAGTGCTGCAGAGGATGACATACCAGCACCTAGAGGCACATCGCCTGCAAAAGCTGTATTAAAACCTTCTACTTTTACACCACGTTTAATCATTTCACGGCAAACACCAAAGATATAGCGTGCCCAACTTGCGCGGGGTGCGTCCTCCTCATTCAATCCAAACTCTACATAGTCTTTAAGATCGATTGAATATGCATGAACTTTGTCAGTGCCATTTGGCTTGATTTCAGCAATCATACCTTTGTCTATAGCACCAGGGAAGACAAAGCCGCCATTATAGTCAGTGTGCTCACCGATAAGATTAATACGTCCAGGTGAAGCAAATATTCTTCCAGTCGTTCCATCAAAGTGTTTGATAAAACGGCTTCTTACTTGTTCGATATCCATTGTTTAAGTGTTTAAGAGGTTAGTAAGGTGATATAAGTAATTTAGATTATTCTACAGGTATATTTGTGTTCACGTTCTTACAGCCCACTATTGCGTAATAGAGTAGGTATGCAAGAGAGATTACAATGACAATGAAACTTGCCATATAACCAACTCCATCGGCTACACCACCTTGGATTAATGGTAAAATACCACCACCGCAAACCATCACCATAAAGAAACCGGCTGCTGCTTCTGTGTATTTTCCTAAACCTTCAACAGCTAAATTGAAGATAGCACCCCACATGATTGATGTGCAAAGACCACATAGAGCCATAAACATAATGCTTAATGGTACTTCGGCCAAACCAAATGAAATTGAAGCTCCACCTTTAAATACTGGCATGTTGGCTACAACCTCAAGCGGCGTGATAAACGCAATACCAATAAATATAAGTCCTAGTGCAGATGCAGTCACCAACATGGCTTTACTTGAGAAAGTAGCACCTACTGAGGCGCCGATCAAACGGCCGATCAACATTAAGAACCAATATGTACCTACAACTGAACCTGCAATAGCTGGATCGATAGCCAAACCACCATCAGCTGTCTGAGCTGTCATGAATAGATTGGCAAAATGAGGAATACCGATTTCGATACCAACATATACAAAGATAGCTACAGCACCAAGTTTGAAATGACGGAATGAAAGTGGGCTGTATGGGCCTTTTTCGGTTTTTGGTTTAGAAAGGCTAGGCTCAGGAATAGCCATGAAGAATAATACCAAGAAAGCTACTGCAAAGATAGCCATAGCGATGTAAAGAGCTGGTAATGCTTTAGCTATGGTACGTTCGTCAACATTTGCACCCATAAGATATCCAACAAGGATAGGAACAATAGTGGCAGAAAGTGAATTTAAAGATCCACCAGTTTGTATCAGCTGATTACCTTTCTTGCCACCACCGCCAAGGGTGTTAAGCATAGGGTTAACTACAGTATTAAGCATACACATAGAAAAACCTGAGATAAATGCACCGGTTACATAGATGGCAAATCCCCATTGAGATGATAGCGCCTGAATGCCTACGCCGATAAACCCTACAGCGATTGCTATGAGGGCAGTCTTTTTATAACCGATTTTTTGAAGAAGCATTCCTGATGGAATACCCATGAAAAAATACGCAATGAAGTTTGCTGCAAATCCTAAGGTTGCTTGTAGATTTGTTGCACCAAATTCGCTTTGTACGATTACACCGAAAGGGGCTGGAAGCCCGGTTACAAATGAAATCATCGCAAATAGTGCGAACATCATAATGATAGGTAAGATGTAACTCTTTTTTTGTTGTGTCATGATAATAAAAAATGAAAGTTAGTTTATAAATGGGTTAGTTATTTCGTTCTGATAATTAGGTGTTATTCTACATCAAATTTGTAAATAGTATATTGTCTGTATTCACTGTCAGGCTGTATAATTGCTGATGGGAAATGTGCTTTATTGGGGGTGTCAGGAAAGCATTGTGCCTCAAAACAGATTCCGCTACGGCGTGGAAATGTTGCCCCGTGTGCTCCCGTAAAACCATTCAGCCAATTTCCTGTATAAAGTTGTACGCCGCATTCGCTGGTATAGACTTCCATTTTTCTTCCACTCACGGGTTCGCTACATGTCGCTGCTAAATCTACTAATCCGTATTCGTCTTTCTTTAATACGTAACAATGGTCATAGCCTGCACCATTGATGAGGGCTGTAAATGGTTCATTGATGCGTTCGCCAATCGAGTGTGGCGTGCGAAAATCCATTGGAGTATCTTTCACAAATAAAACTTCCCCTGTAGGTATTGAAGTTTCATCAGTTGGTAGATAATAATCAGCGTTTATGGTAACGATGTGGTTTTCGATGGAGGTAGTAGGAGTGCCAGCACCAGCGAGGTTGAAAAAAGCGTGATTGGTAAGATTTACATAAGTAGCTTTGTCGGTCGTAGCTTTGTAGTCGATGGTTAACGCATTCTCGTCTGCATCTAGGCTATAGATGATTTCTACATCTAAATTGCCTGGAAACCCCTCTTCGTTGTCTTTCGAAAAATAATGGAAGGTTATAGAGTTAGGAGCCGTTTGATGTGCGTCCCAAATGCGCGTATGAAAACCTGTAGGACCACCATGTAGAGAATTAGGACCATTATTGATAGCTAATTTATGTTCTTCGTCATATAAGGTAAATGTGCCATTTGCAATTCGATTGGCATAGCGACCGATAGTGGTATTAAGAAATGGTTCCGGGCTATTTATGACATTGTCTATGCTGTCATGTCCTAATATCACATTGGCATAATCGCCATTCTTATCAGGAACCATGATTGATAAAAGCGCACAGCCATAATTGGTCATGGCAACTTCCATGCCCTTATTGTTTTTTAAAATATATAAATCGGTATGCTTATCGTCAAAAGTTTTTAGGAAATTTTTCCTATCAAGTCCAGATAGATTGTTTTCTACAAAAAATGTGTTATTCATAAGGCATAATTCTTAAAATTTCTTGCAAATAAAATCATTTTCTTTCGTTTTGCCAATCTAACATTAGAAAAGAGTTTGTTGTTTTAATGAAGTTTAGCGTTTTTGCTTTTGTAATTTATTTCATCGTATTGATGAACAAAGTTAAATAAACTTGTAATGTTTTATTTTAAATTGTTGTTTTTTTATTGATATTTCTATATGTTTGCGGAGAATATTTTAAACCTTTTTATTCAAGCTAACAGATTAAAAAAATGTATCCTTTTAAATTTGCGCCAATCTTAAAGCAAACACTTTGGGGTGGAAATAAGATTATTCCTTTCAAGCATCTCGATTCAGACTTGAAAAACGTCGGTGAGAGCTGGGAAATATCTGATGTAGAAGATAATGAATCGGTAGTGATTAATGGATCAGATGCTGGTTTGACTTTATCGGATTTAATTCGAAAGTACAAGCAAGATTTGATAGGCGAGGATAATTATGCTCGTTTTGGTAAGAAATTTCCGCTTCTGATAAAATTTATCGATGCCCGAGAGGATCTTTCTATTCAGGTACATCCCAACGATGTATTAGCAAAGAAAAGAAGCAATTCGATGGGTAAAACCGAAATGTGGTATGTCATTTCAGCTGATGATAATGCAAAGTTGCGTTCAGGATTCTCGCAACAAATCACTCCAAAAGAATATAAAGAAAGAGTATATAACCATACTTTTACTGATGTGTTACAGGAATATGATATTAAAGCTGGAGATGTTTTCTTTCTCCCTGCAGGACGTGTTCACAGTATAGGAGCCGGCGCTTTTATTGCTGAGATCCAGCAAACATCAGATATCACTTACCGTATTTATGATTTCGGACGGAAAGATGCGAATGGCAAACCACGTGAATTGCATACAGAGTTGGCGAAAGATGCTATTAATTTTGAGGTTTTAGATGATTATCGGACATTGTATGAGTCAGAAAAGAATGAGCCTGTAGAATTAGTGGCTTGTCCCTATTTTACTACATCGGTATATGATATGGATGAGGAAATTTACTGTGATTATTCTGAACTCGATTCTTTCGTTATTTACATTTGTGTAGAAGGGAAGTGCCATTTGAAAGACAATGAAGGCAATGAACTGGATTTGCAAGCAGGCGAAACTGTCTTATTGCCAGCTTCTATACAAGATATAGCAATAAAGCCTAGTGAGGGTGGAGTGAAGATACTTGAAACCTATGTGTGAGGAAAACTGCTTGTGATATAGCTAAAGAGGGAGTTACTTTTAATGAACTGTAATTCCCTCTTTTTATTTTCTTTTTCTTCTGAAAAAGCCCTTAATGCGTTTGAACGTTTTCATACCTAACATCAATCCATCATATACTGCCATACCTGTATTGAAAGTTCGCATTAACGATTCGGCTTTATTAGTAGCCGGCTCTATTGGCGCAAATATATTGTGAAACCGATTATATATCAGATCCTTTTGTTTGTCGATTTCTTGTTTTTTCTTCTCTTTTAGAGCTGCGATATCCTCGATGGTTATTTTTTTATCAGATGTCTGCATAGGTTTATTGTTTTTGCTGAGAATTTAGGAATAGATTGGCTAGATAACGTGCTATGGGTTGTATGATAAGAGGCTTACGGAATATATAGATAATAAATGTAATAACAGCAATAACCGCTGTTACTATTCCGAAACATAAGGCAATGTTATTGAGCCAATAGTCTAAAAGATGTGCAAAAGTAAACATCAAATAAAATAGAGCAATCATCGACAGCGATGAAAGAATAAAGATTAATAGGATGATATAGAAAAGCTTACTTAACTTTTCTATAAGATCTAATTTAGCATAGTCTTTTTGTAACTCAATGTATTTCTTTAGTTCCAAAAACAATTGCTTAAAATTCTCAATACTACTATCGTCTGAAAACATAATTGCTCTATTTTAAATGTTCAGTTGTTATTTATCAATTTCTTTAAGTTCTGCAGAGATTTCATCCACAAGGCTGTCCATGTCGTCATGGTTCAAGCGAATGCCTTTTTTACGGAGAATTTCTGCTATTTTATTGCGAGTATCTTCTCCTTTTTCTGGAGCAAAAAGAATACCCATTGCTGCGCCAACTGCTGCACCGCCCAAAAATGCTGTTAAAACACTAATTCCTTTCATAATTCAATCAGTTTAAAAAGTTATCATTACACAAATATAACATTTTAAACCTCAAGATGTTTTTTTAAATGAATCTTTTTTTAACAATAATATAGTAAAGTCCGTTTTAGTCGTGCTTTTGTCATTATTTCTCTTGAATCGCAACTAAAGAGATTTGTTTATTAAATGAATGGGGAAAGAATAGGTGGTTTTAAATTAGGATTGATGACACTAATTCCCCAAAATTTAATAATATAGTCTATCTTTGCTCATGATTTGTCATTAATAAATTTTGAATTTATCATGAATAATAAAAAAGTATTAATCACGGGAGCCAGTAGTGGGATTGGAGAAAGCTGTGCGCGTAAATTTGCAGCCAATGGATATGATCTTTTATTGAATGCACGAAGTGTTGAAAAACTAGAGATTTTAAAAGCTGAATTAGAAGCAAACTTCCCGGTCAGAGTATATTTGATTCCTTTCGATGTTCAAGATTACAATATTGTATGTGATAAATTAAGTGGTTTGCCTGCAGAATGGAAAGATATAGATGTGCTGATTAATAATGCCGGACTGGTGTATGGCTTAGATAAGGAATACGAAGCGAAAGAAGCTGAGTGGAGGATAATGATCGACACAAATATTTGCGGTGTACTTAATATGACTCAGACAGTGGTGCCATGGATGATTAAACGAAAGACTGGGCATATTATAAATATTGGATCGATAGCAGGGGATGCGGCTTATGCAGGTGGTGGCGTGTATTGTGCAACAAAGGCTGCCGTAAAATCGTTGAGCGATGCTTTGCGGATAGACTTGGTGAATACACCTCTTCGAGTGACTAACATAAAACCCGGGATGGTTGAAACGAATTTCTCGATTGTCAGGTTTCATGGCGACAAAAATGCAGCCGATAAGGTTTATGAGGGAATTGAACCCTTAAGCGGAGATGATATAGCAGAAACGGTTTATTTTGCTGCATCGGCACCAGCCCATGTGCAAATCGCCGAAGTGCTGCTTATGCCAACTCGCCAAGCAAGTGCAACTGTAGTGTCTAGACAAAATGATTAATATGAGATTGAAAAATTTGATGGCTTTATGTTTGATTCTTCTAGCCTTATTGGGCTGTACCGATGATGAAAAACGGATAGAGGGAAAATGGCAATTAAAATATTATGAGCTTCCCACAAATGAAATACAGAAAGTGGATAGTGTGTTTTATAACTTTCAAAAAGGTACTTTCTCGGCGATATGCATTTCAAAAGATGGGACTTATGATACCTTTTTTGGTAGATACACTTTGAACTCTGATAAAATTTCTATTAATTTGCTGGACGGTTATGAAGGCAATGTTTATGAAAAGTATTTGAACTGGCCGGATGGGTTGAGAGTTTATGCTATTGATGAGCTTACTTCTTCAGTTCTGCATCTTAGTTTTAAGGACACATTGTCTGTTTTTAGAAAATATTGAAATAATTAATTATAAACTAATCGTATTATGAAACGGAGAATATTATTGTATTCGGCATTGTCTTTACTGTTATTCGCTTCGTGTAAATCGAGTGAAAGTGCTTATAAGAAGGCTTATGAAAAAGCGAAACAGCAAGAGTTGGCACAAGCACCAGAAGTGGTTACTCAAGTTGAAGTGGTAGAAGTGGTGCCTGTTGCGCCAGTACCTGTGGTTAGCAATGAGAGTGTGCGCGAAGAGCGTGTGACTGTAGCATCTGGTAGTGAAGATAGCTTGAAAGACTACAGCGTGATTTGTGGTAGTTTTGGTTTGAAAGCTAATGCAGAAGCGCTAAAGAAAGATTTGGTAGCGGATGGGTATAATTCTATCATCATGTATAATCCTGATTCTGGTATGTATCGTGTGGCTATCGGTTCATATAGTGATAAGGCTGCCGCTATTCAGGCTAGAAATGCATTTAAAGCTCGTTTCCCTAATCGTAAGGATTTTCAAGAAAGCTGGATTCTTTATCGATTGCAATAAGCTCGAGTTCTAAGAATTAATATCATATAATCCGGTCGTGTCCCTATTGTTTTTATGGGTCACGACCGGATTTTTTATTATATGCTCACTAATGGGTGCTGCATCTTTGAGAAGTTTGGTAATTTGATATTGATAGTGAAAACTTTGGTTAATATTGATAAATAAGTATTGATAATGAGTGAAGTTTAAACTTTGCTTCTAATTGTACATATAAATAAAAATGCTATAGAAAGCCCACGATTTGCAATATTGTTCTTACATTTGTAAATTCAAACTTACTGTGTGTGTATAAAAAAACATCAAAAGGAATAAAAATAAAGAAGATGGAATATTCATATTTATGGATTGCAATTGAAGCAGCATTGAAAGCTGGAGATGGAATAATGTCGATATATAATGATCCTGAACAGGATTTTCAAATAGAACGCAAATCTGATAATTCTCCTTTGACTAAAGCGGATAAAGCAAGTAATGAAATCATTACATCTTTCTTGGAAAAAACACCTTATCCCATTTTAAGTGAAGAAGGTAAAGAGGTTGATTATGAGGAGCGTAAATCATGGGAATTGCTATGGATAGTTGACCCTCTAGATGGTACAAAGGAATTTATAAAAAGAAATGGTGAATTTACTGTCAATATTGCATTGGTGAAAGATGGAACTCCAGTAATGGGTGTCATTTATTTACCCGTGAAGCAACAACTTTATTTCGCAACTTTAGAATATGGGGCATTTAAATGTAATAATATAACTTCTATTTCTGCTATAGACTCATTGGAGCATTTAGTGGAAATATCTGATAAACTGCCAATAAATGATTTGCGTGATTCTTTTATAGTTGTTGCGTCTCGTTCACATTTGTCGCCCGAAACTGAAGAGTTTATTGCTGTTTTATCAAAAGAACACGATTCAGTTGAATTAATATCCAGTGGTAGTTCAATAAAAATTTGTTTGGTTGCCGAAGGTAAAGCAGATATATATCCGCGATTCGCGCCAACCATGGAGTGGGATACAGCTGCTGGACATGCAATTGCATTAGCAGCGGGAAAGGTAATCACCCAGAAAGATGGTATAACACCTTTGTCTTATAATAAGAAAGATTTGCTTAACCCTTGGTTTATTGTGAAAAACAATTCCTAATAATATCCCTGTTTTAGAAATGACATTTGAAATCATATTTGTGCTTTTATCATTGATTTGTATGATGATAGCATTGGTACTTGATAAAATGCGTCCGGGGATGGTGCTTTTCTCTGTAGTAGTCGTTTTTTTATGTGCTGGTATATTATCTCCTCGTGAAATGCTTGAGGGGTTTAGCAATAAAGGAATGATTACTGTTGCATTATTATTTCTTGTAAGTGAGGGAATAAGGCAAACTGGGGCATTAAATAAATTAATCAAACAACTACTGCCAGTAGGCAAAACTACAGTTTTCAAAGCGCAGGTGCGGATGTTGCCTGCTATATCTTTTATTTCTGCTTTTTTAAACAATACGCCTGTTGTTGTCATTTTTGCCCCTATCATTAAACGATGGGCCGAATCAGTTAAACTTCCAGCCACGAAGTTCTTGATTCCTCTATCTTATGTTACAATATTAGGTGGTATATGCACTTTGATAGGTACATCTACAAATCTGGTTGTGCAAGGTATGATCTTGGAATTGGCTACACAAGAAAAATATAGTCACATCAAAGGATTTACGATGTTTGAACTCGGTAAAGTAGGTATTTTTATAGCTATAACGGGTCTGATCTATATATTCTTTTTATCAAAAAAGTTACTTCCGGATGCTCGTCCTGACAATGAAGTGCCAGAGGATGAAGTAGAGAAAGGTGAAATGTTACATCGCGTAGAAGCGGTTTTGGGCTCGCGTTTCCCAGGCGTGAATATGACATTGAAGGATTTTAATTTTCAACGACATTATGGTGCAGAGGTTAAAGAGATAAAAACGCGCAGTGGCGAACGCTTTTTGACTGATTTGGATAATATCATATTGCGCGAAGGTGACACTTTAGTTGTAATGGCTGATGATATGTTTATTCCCACCTGGGGACAATCATCAGTTTTTGTGCTGTTGGCCAATGGAAAAGACTATGATCAGGTAGCTGGAAAAAAGAAAAGGATTTTTGCACTGGGACTATTGGTTTTTATGATAGTAGGAGCCACTGTCGGTGAATTGCCTTTAGTGAAAGATGCTTTCCCAAATATGACACTTGATATGTTTTTCTTCGTTTGCATCACCACTATCATTATGGCTTGGACTAAGTTGTTCCCTGCCCGAAAATACACTAAATTCATATCTTGGGATATACTAATAACTATTGCTTGTGCCTTTGCTATAAGCAAAGCTATGGTCAACTCTGGTTTTGCTGACGGAGTGGCTGGTTATATCATCGGACTAAGTAATAACTACGGTCCGCATGTTCTTTTGGCAATTCTCTATATTATAACTAATCTGTTTACGGAGCTAATTACGAATAATGCGGCAGCAGCTTTGTCATTTCCATTGGCATTGGCAGTTTCCGAAAAATTGGGCGTTGATCCTACGCCATTTTTTGTAGTTATTTGTATGGCTGCATCAGGTAGTTTTTCTACCCCTATAGGTTATCAAACCAATCTAATCGTCCAAGGTATAGGTAATTATAAATTTACTGATTTTGTTCGATTCGGACTACCATTGAATATTATTGCTTTTTTGATATCGATATTCTTAATTCCTGTTATTTGGCCATTTTAAAAAAGAAAGTTTATGGAAAATAATAATCATATTTATCCTATTTTTGACCGTATGCTGGGTCGTGAAGAAAAGGAGGAGTTGTTAAAACAACGTGGATTGATGATTTGGTTCACTGGTTTAAGTGGTTCTGGGAAAAGTACAATTGCTATTGCTTTAGAACGCGAGTTACATAAGCGTGGGCTGCTTTGTCGTATTTTAGATGGTGATAATATTCGTTCTGGAATTAATAATAATCTCGGTTTCTCTGAAGCGGACCGAGTAGAAAACATACGTCGTATATCAGAAGTATCTAAACTTTTTGTGGATACAGGCATTATTACTATTGCTGCCTTTATCAGCCCGAATAATGATATTCGCAAAATGGCAGCTGATATTATTGGCGTGGATGATTTTATCGAAGTGTATATCAGTACACCTTTAGAAGAGTGTGAACGAAGAGACGTGAAAGGATTATATGCAAAGGCACGAAAAGGTGAAATTGCGAATTTTACGGGTATTACCTCTCCTTTTGAGGCACCTGAAAATCCTGCCCTTTCTCTTGATACTTCTGTTCTCTCTTTAGAGGATGCTGTGAATATATTACTAGATACAGTATTGGGAAGAATAAAAAAATAATTTAAAAGAAAAATAATACCTATTATAATGAAAGAGGAATACAAATTGAGCCATCTTAAAGAGCTCGAGGCAGAAGCAATTCACATTATACGTGAAGTAGCAGCTGAATTTGAGAATCCCGTTATGCTATATAGTATCGGTAAAGATTCGTCTGTAATGGTTAGATTGGCTGAGAAAGCTTTTTATCCAGGAAAAGTACCATTTCCTTTGATGCACATAGATTCTAAATGGAAATTCAAAGAAATGATTGAATTTAGAGATGAATATGCAAAAAAACATGGTTGGAACTTGATTGTAGAAAGCAATAAAGAGGCTTTCGAGGCCGGGGTAGGGCCATTTACGCATGGCAGCAAGGTTCATACTGATTTGATGAAAACCCAAGCCTTGTTGGCAGCCTTGGATAAACATAAATTTGATGCAGCTTTCGGGGGAGCGCGTAGAGATGAGGAAAAATCACGTGCGAAAGAGCGTATTTTCTCTTTTAGAGATAGATTCCATCAATGGGATCCTAAAAATCAACGTCCAGAGTTGTGGGATATATATAATGCAAAGGTACATAAAGGTGAGAGTATACGTGTGTTCCCATTAAGCAACTGGACTGAATTGGATATTTGGCAATATATTCGTCTCGAAAATATACCCATTGTTCCTTTATATTATGCCAAAGAGCGTCCGATTATTGAAATGGATGGCAATTTGATAATGGCAGATGATGAACGTTTGCCTGAGGAGCTTCGTGAAAAGGTAAAAATGCGAATGGTGCGCTTCCGTACATTAGGTTGCTGGCCATTGACTGGCGCTATTGATAGTGAAGCAAATACAATTGAGGAAATTGTGGAAGAAATGATGGTGACGACGAAGAGTGAACGAACTACTCGTGTTATCGACTTTGATCAAGAGGCTAGTATGGAGCAAAAGAAACGTGAAGGTTATTTTTAAAATTAAGACTATGACAACAGATAAATTAGATATAAAAGCATTCCTAGATAAGGATGAAAAGAAGGATTTGCTTCGCTTTTTGACTGCTGGTTCTGTGGATGATGGTAAATCGACGTTGATAGGTCGTTTATTGTTTGACAGTAAGAAGCTTTATGAGGATCAGCTTGATGCCTTGGAACGTGATAGTAAACGAGTGGGCAATGCTGGTGAAAATATTGACTATGCCTTATTGCTCGATGGCTTAAAGGCTGAACGTGAACAAGGTATTACTATTGATGTGGCATATCGTTATTTCTCAACCAATAACCGTAAATTCATTATCGCTGATACTCCTGGGCATGAACAGTATACAAGAAACATGATTACAGGTGGTTCTACGGCTAATCTTGCAATTATCTTGGTAGATGCAAGAACTGGAGTGATCACTCAAACTAGACGTCATACTTTCTTGGTATCACTCCTTGGAATCAAACATGTCGTATTGGCTGTCAATAAAATGGATTTGGTTGACTTCTCACAACAACGTTTTGATGAAATCGTGAGTGAATATAAACAATTCATAGAATCACTGGATATTCCTGATTTATACTGTATCCCTTTGTCAGCTTTAGATGGTGATAATGTGGTTGATAAATCTGAACGTACTTCATGGTATAACGGCATTTCATTACTGGATTATCTTGAAACAGTGCCTATCGATAGAGATAGAAATTTTACGAATTTCCGCTTCCCAGTACAGTACGTATTGCGTCCTAATCTAGATTTTCGTGGATTTTGTGGATCTATAGCTTCGGGCGTCGTGCGCAAAGGTGATAAAGTTATGGCATTGCCTTCTGGAAAAACCTCTCATGTTAGAAGCATTGTGACTTATGACGGTGAGTTGGATTATGCTTTTCCACCACAATCTGTTACTATTACTTTGGAGGATGAAATAGACATATCTAGAGGAGATATGCTGGTTCATGCCGACGATTTACCTCTGGTCGATCGTAATTTTGAAGCTATGTTAGTGTGGATGGATGAAGAGCCAATGGATGTGAATAAATCTTTCTTCATAAAACAGACCACCAATACCAGTCGCTCTAGAATTGACTCTATTAAATATAAGGTAGATGTCAATACAATGGAACACTCAGAAGTGCCTTTCTTATCACTCAATGAAATAGGACACGTTGTGATTACAGCAGCTAAAGAATTATTTTTTGATAACTATAAAAGAAATAAATCTTGTGGATCTTTCATCCTCATTGACCCAATAACAAATAACACATCTGCAGTGGGTATGATTATTGATAAAGTTGATAAGAATGAGCTGAACAAGGAGGAAGAATCAATCATATTGAATCTTTCAAAACTTGGTATTGATGAAAATCATTATGATGTGGTTGTAAAAATAGCCAATGAATTGAGTAAAAAGGGAATTAATATTAAGATAGAAAAGGAGTAAAACGATATATGGGATTACTTGAGTTTAGCAAATTACCTATAAATACATTGGTTGGGGCTGATTGGAACACTTTTAATGCGATAACCAAGGATAGAGAAATAGATGCCGCGTATAAAGGCAAATACCGCTTGACAAAAGCGGTATGCCGATTATTGTCTACACTTGCCCCTATTCAAGAAAGACGTTACCAGAAGTTGTTGGCGAACAAACCTATGGAGCATGATCCGGTTTTTATATTAGGACACTGGCGTAGCGGTACTACGTTTGTACATAATGTTTTTTCTTGTGACAAGCATTTTGGCTATAATACTACTTATCAGACAGTGTTTCCTCATCTTATGATGTGGGGACAACCTTTCTTTAAGAAGAATATGAGCTGGCTTATGCCTGACAAAAGGCCAACAGATAATATGGAACTTGCTGTCGATTTACCGCAAGAAGAGGAGTTTGCTTTGGCTAATATGATGCCTTATACCTATTATAACTTCTGGTTTCTTCCGAAATACCAACAAGAATATGCAGATAAATATTTGTTATTCGATGATATAAGTGAAGAAGAACTGAAGGTTTTCGAAGAGATTTTTGTTAAATTGATAAAAATCTCACTTTGGAATACAAATGGGACCCAGTTCTTGAGCAAAAACCCCCCTCATACGGGTCGTGTGAAAGAGTTAGTGAAAATGTTCCCTAATGCAAAATTCGTTTATTTGATGCGTAATCCATATACTGTGTTCGAATCTACGCGAAGCTTTTTCACAAACACTATTCAACCTTTAAAACTTGAGGATATTGACGATCGTGTTATTGAAAATAATATTCTTTCTATTTATGCCAAGCTTTATCATAAGTACGAAGCTGATAAGCGATTCATACCGGAAGGCAATTTGGTAGAAATTAAATTTGAAGATTTCGAGGCTGATGCTATGGCCATGACTGCTGATATTTATAAAAAACTTTCTATTCCGGGGTATGATGACGCTAAAGCTTCTATAGAAAAATATATTGGTGGTAAGAAGGGGTATAAGAAGAATAAATATACTTATGATGAGCGCACTATCAAATTGGTGCAAGATAATTGGGATTTTGCTTTAAAACAATGGGATTATAATCTCTAGAACTTAATTTTTTTAAAAATGAGATCATTTTATTATTGTATCGGAATGATGACTTTCATCATTTTGACTCATATTGACTGTGTATCAGCACAATCTACAGTCGAATATTTGCCTTTTGGGGATATGAACCAATGGGTAACAAGGGAAATAAAAGAATCTTCGATAATCGGTGGGAAAACTCGCAAACTTTATGAGATTGCTCCGACTCAAACGTTAACAGGCGCAAATGCATATGAGAATTTGGGTAATTCTCCTTGGGGGACGTCAAATGTCCTTGCTAAAGTTGCTGGTATTACCAAAACCAATACTTCCGTATTTCCCGAGAAACGTGGCGATGGATTTGCTGCTCGCCTAGACACGAGAATGGAGAGTGTTAAAGTGCTTGGTTTAGTCGACATTACTGTCTTGGCAGCTGGGTCAGTTTTCTTGGGGTCAGTATATGAGCCTATAAAAGGAACAAAAAACCCTAATAAGATGCTTAATATGGGGATTCCTTTTACAAAGAAACCTAAAGCCATTCAATATGATTATAAAATTAATATGTCTGAAAGGACGAATCGTATAAAAGCTACAGGTTTTGGTAAACAAACCGAATTGCCAGGTAAGGATTATCCAGCAACAATTTTAACACTGCAGAAACGTTGGGAGGATAAGGATGGAAACATTTTTGCAAAACGTGTAGGTACTATGGTCGTCTATTATGATGAAACTGTTGATTGGAAAAATGAGGCAACTTATGAGATCCTTTATGGTGATATCACGAATCATCCATCATATATAGCCGATCGAATGGCTATAGGTGTAGATGAACGTTACGCCATGAACAGTAAGGGCGAAAGCGTACAAGTTGTCGAAACAGGTTGGGCAGATGATAATGAATTACCTACACATTTAATTTTACAGTTTACGTCAAGTAATGGTGGCGCATATATTGGCTCACCAGGGAATTCATTTTGGATTGATAATGTAAAGTTATTGTATTGAAATTAATATTTGAATTTGATAGCTCTTTTTGAATAGTGTTTTTTTTTGATAATAATATTCTCTTCAAACTAAGAACATTTGATTATTAAACAATAGTTACATTCAAGTTGTTATTTCCCAATATTTAATAAGCTGGATAGCTGTTATTGAGAAATAATGTCATATTCTTTTAAAAATAATTTGTAGTTTTTAAAATTGTATTTATTTTTGCAGCTATTAATGACAATAAGGTTTAATTTTAAAAAGTGATGATAAAAGTCCTATGTGAATTGATTTGCTATAAAACTTATAAATTACGATATGCTTTAAGTATCATTTTAAGCTGTTTGGTTTATCAAAACTCATTTGGACAAAATGCCGAGAATACAGTAGATATATTAGTAGATTTGGGATATGAAAATATCTCTTGGGATGATACGGCTAATGAGCGTGTATATGTATTAGAGAATGCAGCTTATCGTCTTAATGGTGTAGGCGTAGCAAAAGCAGTAGAGGTGGTATTGCAAAATGGAATGCCAGAAGACAAATCATGTAGATTGATTTTTCTAAAGAATAATGTACCGCAAATATCTATCTTTTTTAATTCATCTACTAATGACTCGATTCAAATGTTTAGAAAACAAGATTGGGAAGTTAGTTATGACTTAGGAAAGGATTGGAGAAAATATACGAGAGGTAAAAAAATAAATAGCTCTCTATATAAGGTTGATATTGTTGTCTATCCCGAGTTGTCATTAAAGAATTTGGTTATTACGCAGGTTTATCAAGTGCTGTTTAATTTATCTCCAGCTATAGAAGTTTCACTTTGGAAGGGGATGAAGTTAACGGCACAAGTGGTATTCCCAGTATATAATGATGGTTTTGGATCGTATGCAGGTAAAATTCATCCTGGATTTTTGACTGCTGAACAAACAGTGAGGTTGCCCTTCAATATTTGGACAACATTAACTTTAGGTATGTTTAATGCAGGCAGATATGGGGGGGATTTACATGTTTTTCATCCATTTAAAGATGAAAGATTTACTGTCGAAGGACGTATTGGTTTAACTTCGGCTTATTATTGGGATAAGTTTGAATTAACCTATGGTACAAAGAAACGTGTAACATGGAATATTGGAGGTTCATTTTATTGGCCTCGCTATAATGTTCAGGTTAGTGCAAAGGTTGAACAATTTCTATTGGGTGAAAGAGGTGCTCGAGTAGATATTATCAGGCATTTTAGATATTGTTCAATTGGTTTTTATGCCATGAAGGCTAAAGATATTAGAGCGA
>CAMTPC010000012.1 GCA_947074295.1 uncultured Bacteroides sp.
TATAACGTTAATACGCCTCAAAGATACTATAAAATCGTGTTAGGCCGATAAGACTAAGTGTTTTTTGTCATATTTGCCTGTATTTTGAGCTGTCATGAAGCAGATTAGTACATAGGGTAATAGGCTTGGGAGATTACAACGCCTTCTCTTGAAAGATGATATGCTAAGTTTAAAGAAATAGTCACTTTTTTGACACAAAGCTATTACTGTTTAGAAAAATACATTTACTTTGTTAATTGCTAAAAAAGCACTTCTAAACTTATCACTCTATAATTATGAAAAGAAGATCGAATTTAATCTTGGTTTTATTTTTATTGTCAATGTTGTCGTCCACTGTCAATGCCCAAACTTATGAAAAACTATGGGAAGATGTTAGGAAGTCTGAGAGCAAAGGCTTGCCACGTACCAGTCTTGAGATTATCAACCAGATTGTAGATAAGGCCAAGACCGAATGGAACTTACCCGAACTGCTCAAGGCGATGAATAAGCGAATTCAGTTCACTTCAACCCCTCTCATTTCAGATACAGACACTATTTCAATCGGAGTGGTAGCTTTAGAAAATCTATTAGAGCAGACCACAGACGAAGCTGATAAAGCTGTGATCCATTCCTTGTTAGCTATGACTTATTCAGAATTTGCCTATGATAATGAATACCTCATCAGACGGAATGTTATAGTTGGAGATAGCTTAGAAACCAATTATCTGAAATGGACTCCTGCCCGCTATATGTCTTTGGTGTTAGATAATTGTCGTGCGTCATTGGTCAATCCCAAGGCGTTGATGGATGCCTCTGTGCGCAGCTTTACTCCCTTTGCAGTGCTTGGTACAACTAGCGAATATTACCATCACGACCTTTATCATCTGCTTTGTACAAATGCTATCAAATCTTTGAAGCGGATGGAATGGTGTGGACAAGATTCATTGATAGACACCAATGTTGAGGGAATCTATCAGCAGATGTTCACGCTTTACGATCACCCGAAATATCAGGAGGGCATGATTCTGGCCCGTCTCGATTATATCAACCAAATGCCAAGTAAGGATAGATGGATTAATGATCAGGATGAGGCTCGCCGAAGTGGGCAATTACCACTCAATCCATATATTAGTGCACTGAACTACCTGCTCACTACCTATCCTCATTGTGAGACCAATGCTGAAACTTATCTGGCACTGGCGCGTTTTGCCTTTAATGCTCGTTTGAATGACATAGCCTTGCGCCTGTGCAAGGAAGGTATCAGTAAATACGGTTCTTATAAACGCATCAATGTCTTGCGCGATATGCAAGAGACGATTTTGCGTCCCTATTTTGAAACCGAAACCTCCGATGAAGTCTATCCATTGGATAGTGTTGCAGTTAAAGTGCACTATTATAACATTGATGGTCTGCAAGTCAAGCTCTACAACGATGATGAAAAATGTGTGGCTACCCACAAGTTCAAGTTGAAAGTGCCCGATAGCCATATCGATATGGATACCACTCTCTACTTTACAGCTCCTCAAGCGGGCGACTACACATTGAAGTATTGGGCTATGAAGAAAGGGAAGATCCAAAAAGTAGATAAGAACCAACATGAGGAGCAGGATCTGAATGTTTGCAACATTAAGCTTCTGTTGATGTCATTACCCGATAACCGTTTTCAGGCTGTAGTGGTCGATGCCAAGAGTGGACAACCTGTTAAGGATGCTTCTGTTTGCTATAGTGCAACCAAAGAAAGCGGGTTGCCTACATTGACCTACACCACTGATGAGACTGGAAAAGTGGAATTCTCGTATGTGGATAAGTATCGTAATTTGCGTGCGACCTACCAGGAGGATAATAACACTTCTACTATGTATGTCTCCAAAACAATGACAAATATCTTCTCCACAAAAGATAGAGAACAATCTAAAGTGCAGTTGTTGACGGATCGTAGCATCTATCGCCCAGGGCAAACGGTGCATGTCAAGGGTATCGCCTATGAGCAAAAAAGCCTGAATGCACAGGTGTTATCAGGAAAAACTTATACTGTAACACTATATGATGCTAATGATCAAGAAGTAGGCAAGCAAGAGTTGACTACCAATGAATTCGGGTCTTTTGCAACTAGCTTTGAACTGCCATCCGCCTGCCTCAATGGCAATTTCAGACTGCATACTGCTGGTGGCACCACGTCCATAAAGGTCGAAGACTATAAGCGCCCTTCCTTTGAGGTGAATTTCAAGAAACCAGATGTATCGTATAAGTTGGATGATATCGTCTATCTGTCGGGCGATGCCATGACTTTTAGTGGAGTGCCTTTGCGCGATTTGCAAGTGGACTATAAAGTGACGCGCCGATATTTTTCTCTCTGGCGCTATATGCCTGTCTCCTATGGCGAATCAGTGACGGCTACGGGCAGTGAGCTAATCAATGCTACCGGTGATTTTACTATTCCCGTATACCTTAAACCTGCCGAAGACCATGCTAACTCCTCTTTGATACATTATTATACCTATATCGTGCAAGCCACAGTGACCAATCTGGCTGGAGAAACACAATCGGCTACTTTTGTGATCAATGCAGGTACGCGCTCAATGCGTCTCAATGCGGAACTGGGTGAGAGAATGCTGAAAAGCGATTCGCTTCAGACCATCTTCACGGCTCATAATCTGAATAATGAACCTGTGAGTGTGCAGGGAAACTATATGCTTTATGCTATGAAAGGGGCTGAAACAGAAGACGAAGCGAAAAAAAGGAAGGAAGTACTGACGGCGCCTTTCACATCCAATCAGCCCACTTCGCTAGCGGCTTGGCGCAATCTGCCTTCGGGTAAATACCTCATCGTGTTGGAAGCAAAAGACAGTGAAGGACAGATGGTAGACATCGAAAAGACCTTTGTGCTCTTTGATACCGCCGATAAACGTCCGCCCGTGAAGAGTGATCTATGGTATTATGCCGTGAACACTGAGTTCGATGCTGAGCATCCTGCATCTTTCTACTTCGGCACTTCCTACAAAGATACATATGTGTTGGTTAATGTATTGGCAGGAGGAAAAGTGATTGAGAGTACAACGCTGCAGCTCAATGACAGCATCCTGCACTATCAATTGCCTTATAAAGAAAGTTATGGCAACGGCATGTCACTCAATTTCTGTTTTGTGAAGAACTTTAAGGATTATCAGCAAACCGTGACGCTCAAACAACGTTTGCCTGATACCAAGCTCACGATGAAGTGGGACGTATTCCGTGACAAACTGCGTCCCGGACAACATGAAGAATGGCGACTCACCATCAAACGCCCTGATGGTATGCCTGCCAATGCCGAAATGCTCGCTACCATGTATGATGCATCGCTTGACAAGATTTGGCCCAATAACCAAGCTCTGCAAGTGTTTTACAATCTGCGAGTGCCCAACCTAAACTGGCAAACACTGAATGCCTATACAGAAAACTATTCTTGGGTAGGCAATGAAAAATACTACAAGTGTCCATTGCTTGCCTACGACCATTTTGATTGGAGTCCCTTCTCTTATAGTAGTATTGATAATGTAGTCGTTGTTGCCTATGGATATGGAAGAAATGCAAAAGCTGCTTTGGCAAGCCGTGCATCTGGTGTGCGAGTGAATGGTGCTAATCCTCCTAGCGATGATGAGCTGATGCTTAGAGGGACTAACGCTCCCGTTTTGGCCGAAGCTTATGCAGAAGAAGAGGACTCAGAAGGAGAAGCGCTAGAAAAAGCTCCCGAAGACCTGCGTACCAATTTGGCTGAGACAGCTTTCTTTTATCCTTTCTTGCGAACCAATGAAGAGGGAGAAGTGGTGTTGTCATTCACCATGCCACAATCCTTGACGAGCTGGAACTTCCGAGGCTACGCCCATACCAAAGAGATGCTTACAGGTATGCTCGATGGCACTACTGTTACAGCGAAGGATTTCATGCTTAGCCCGTATATGCCACGCTTTGTGCGGATAGGCGATCAAACGACCATTGCCGCTACCATTGCCAATCTCACTGATAAGACTATTGCTGGTACTGTAAGCATGACACTTTTCAATCCGATGAATGAGAAGATCGTGTTGACGCGCAAGCAACCATTTAGTGTCGACGCGAAGCAGACCATTGGTGTCGATTTCAGTTTCACTGTTCCTCAGGGCTATGAACTGTTGGGTTGTCGCATGATAGCCGATGGCGGTACATTCAGCGATGGCGAACAGCAAATATTGCCCGTCTTGTCCGATAAGATACGTCTTACGGAAACTGTAGCGATGCCGATAATGGGTAATGAAACCCGCACATTCTCGCTCGATAAACTGTTCAACAACCATAGCAGCACTGCTGCCAACCGTTCGCTCACTGTGGAGTTCACGGGCAATCCCGCATGGTATGCTGTGCAAGCACTGCCCACATTGACCAGTCCCATCTTTGATAATGCCATCAATTGGGCGGCTGCCAATTATGCCAATGGTATAGCCGAATGGATTGCCAACTCCCAACCTCGCATCGCCGAGATTGTGCGTCAGTGGAAAGATCAAGACGGCACCGCGGAAACCTTCATCAGCCAGTTGCAGAAGAATCAAGAGTTGAAAACCATCATCCTGAACGAGTCGCCATGGGTGCTCGAAGCGCAGAGCCAGCAAGAACAGATGGAACGTATCTCTACGCTGTTCGATATTCACATGATGCGCAACAACACCATCACCGCATTGACACGCTTGCAAGAACTGCAAAATCCCAATGGCTTGTGGAGCTGGTTCAGAGGAATGAATGGAAGTTCAAGCGTGACATTGTATATCGCCATCCTCAATGCCCGTCAAGCTATGCTTACTGGTCAGCCTATGGATGTGCAATTGCTCAAAATGCAGAAGTCAGCGCTGACCTATCTGCACAAAGAAATGCTAGACTACTATAATCGTCTCACAAAGAAGCAGAAAGAATCCTTTGTACTACACGAACAAGGTGTCCAGTATTTATATTTATCGAAGATTTCGGGTAGCAACATGCCATCACCCAATGCTAAAGTATACGAGTTTTTGCTAGACCATCTATATAGACGTCTGGATAGCTCTTCTATGAAAACCAAGGCTATGGCAGCCATCATACTCGAAAAAGCCGGTGCACATTCGAAAGCTATGGAGTTCATCGCTTCATTGAAAGAGCATCTCACCAGCTCTCCCAATCAAGGCATGTACTTCAATATTCCTCAGTATCCTTATAGCTGGGAAGGTTCGCAGCTCGAAGCACAGGTCTATGCGATGGAAGCCTTCCAAACCGTGGCCAAAGATGCTGAAACAGTTGAGGCCATGAAATTATGGCTGCTCACTCAAAAGCAAACGCAGGCATGGCGCTCCACTGTAGCCACTACCGATGCCCTCTACGGATTATTGATGACAGGTGACAATTTATTGGATAATACAGGTAATGTTCGTATTACTGTTGGCAACAAAACCATCAATACCAACAATCAGGCAGCAGCGCTTCCTGGTCTTGATTACGTAAAAGAAACTTTTATCAACAAGTCAATGATCGATGCCAAGACAGCCACCGTGCGCAAGACGGGCGAAGGCCCTGCATGGGGTGCTATCTATGCACAGTATGATGAAGCTATGTCGGCCGTAGAGCAACAAGGCGAGGGGATGTCTATCACTAAGAAACTCTACATTGAACGTTATGCGGGAGACCAGAGACAGTTATTCCCTATCACCGAAGGTACTGCTTTGGAGGTCGGTGACATTGTGGTATCTATGCTTTCTTTCCAATTGGATCGCTCGATGCAGTTCGTGCAGCTCAAAGATCAGCGAGCCGCTTGTTTCGAACCGGTAGAGTCGCTTTCGGGATATAGATGGAACAATGGCTTTGGTTACTATGTTGATATTAAAGACGCATCTACCAACTTCTTCTTTGATAGATTGAGCAAAGGCGAATATACTCTTCAATATACTTATCGGGTGAGTCGTGCTGGTATCTACGAAACAGGAGTGGCTACTTTGCAATGTGCCTATGCACCCGAGTATTCGGCACATTCGGCTTCATCAAAAGTTGCGGTGAGGTAGGGAGTCGGAAAAGTATTACGATAGCCTTCATCATGCGGATAGATTTTCCTTATGGTGAAGGTTATCTACATTTAGTATCAATTGTCATGCGTTTCAGTCACAAAGATAATATGTTTTTAAATATCGATAAAAGTGCTTGTTAGACATGCATACAAGAAGAGCCGCAAACCCTTTTAAAGGATTTGCGGCTCTTCTTATTTTGTTGACAAAGTAGGCTAATTATGCTTTAGCGCCATTGTATTCGTCAGAAACTGTAAGTTTCTTACGGCCTTTTGCACGACGTGCAGCCAATACTCTACGACCATTAGCTGTTGCCATTCTCTCACGGAAACCGTGTTTGTTCTTTCTCTTTCTGTTAGAGGGTTGATAGGTTCTCTTCATTGCTATATCTAATTTTTATTGTTTATTACTTCGCGTAATTGGGTTGCAAAAGTAGGGACTTTTTTTAAATAAACAAAGAGATAACTCTTTTTTAGTCAATATACTTTGCGATTTTTATTGATTTAAATTACTTTTGCAGCCGAAAACTTCACATTAAGTAGAATTTTAGAATAAATCAATTAAGATATCCAAGTATGATTAATGCGCAAGACATCAAAAACGGAACTTGCATCCGTATGGACGGAAAGCTCTATTTCTGTATCGAATTTCTTCATGTAAAACCAGGTAAAGGTAACACATTCATGCGTACCAAGCTGAAAGACGTAGTTAACGGTGGTGTTATCGAACGTCGTTTCAATATCGGTGAAAAGCTTGAAGATGTACGTGTAGAACGTCGTCCTTATCAATTCCTATATAAAGAAGGCGAAGATTTTATCTTCATGAACCAAGAAACTTTCGACCAACATCCTATCGCTCACGATTTGATCAACGGTGTAGACTTCCTTTTGGAAGGTATGGTGCTCGAGGTAGTATCGGATGCTTCTACTGAAACTGTGCTTTACGCTGATATGCCTACAAAAGTTCAGATGAAGATTACTTACACTGAACCAGGTTTGAAAGGCGATACAGCTACAAACACATTGAAACCAGCTACTGTTGAATCGGGTGCCACAGTACGTGTACCATTGTTCATCACAGAAGGCGAAACTATCGAAATCGATACTCGCGATGGTTCTTATCAAGGTCGTGTAAAAGTGTAATGCTTTAGAAATACTAACGCTTTATGGCGATAAAAAGGCAAGCTAAAACAACAAACTGTTGTGTTTAGCTTGCCTTTTTTATTTGATTAAAAACTATCTTTGCGACGTAAATGAATAAACAACAAAAATGATAATGAAAAGAGCATTTAATCTATTGTTTTTTGTGCTGCTGGCTATTGCGGCCCAAGGACAGGCGAAGTATGTTTTCTACTTCATCGGCGATGGCATGGGATTGAATCACGTCAATGGTACCGAAATGTATCTTGCTGCATTGCAGGATGGTAGGATTGGTCGTGAACCATTGCGTTTCACACAATTTCCTGTGGGATCGATGGCAACTACCTTTTCGGCTTCCAATCCTGTGACCGACTCATCGGCGGCAGGTACAGCCCTAGCTACAGGGGTGAAAACCAAAAATGGCGTCATCGGTATGGATAAGGATTTGAATCCGGTAAACTCTGTGGCTCATCGCGCCAAGAACACGGGCAAAAAAGTTGGAGTAGCCACCAGTGTCAGTGTAGATCATGCCACTCCTGCGGCTTTTTATGCTCACCAGCCACGTCGCAACTACTATTACGAGATTGCCAATGACTTGATAGCTTCTGATTTTGACTTTTATGCCGGAGCTGGCTTTTTGAAGCCCGAAACAACTTTTGACAAGAAAGATGCGCCCAATATTTTCACCTTGTTCGATGAATCGGATTATACCGTTTCTTATGGCTATGCCGATTACAACGGTAAGAAGGGGGATGCCAAGAAAATGATCTTGATTCAGCCCGATGAGAAAGATAAATACTCTTTACCCTATGCTATAGACCGTGATGAAGATGATTTGACCTTACCTCAAATCACTGAAGCTGCCATCGATTTCTTGTATAAAGGAAAAGGTAAAAGCAATGGCTTCTTCTTGATGGTTGAAGGTGGAAAGATTGACTGGAGCAGCCACAGCAACGATGCTGCTACCACTTTCCAAGAAGTGATTGATTTTGACTTGGCTATCCAAGAAGCCTACCAATTCTATTTGAAACACCCTAAAGAGACATTGATTATCGTCACTGCCGATCACGAAACAGGTGGCTTGAGCTTAGGTGGAAATCGCTACAATATGGAATTGTCAGTATTGCAACATCAGCTGCCTTCTGTAGATAAACTTTCCAATATGCTGACAAATTTGCGCAAGCAAGAAAATGTGACTTGGGAAGATATTAAGCAGCTGCTTGCCTCGCAAATGGGCTTTTGGACTGAGTTGCCTATATCTTGGGATCAAGAAAAAAGACTCCGTGATGAGTATGAACTTACTTTTGTCAATCACAAAGAAGGTTTTGAGGAAAGCCTCTATAGCCGTACCGAGCCCTTAGCTGCTCGCGCAAAGGAAATAATGAATGAGATGGCGATGGTCGGTTGGGCACATGGTAGCCACACTGCTGGCTATGTACCAGTTTATGCCATCGGGCCGGGTTCCGAGTTATTTACTGGCGTAATGGATATCAGCGATATCCCGATGAAAATCTCTAAGGCGGCACGATACAAATAATCGTCTCTACTTTACAACACCTATTAATGCCTGCCCTTGTCCAGCATTTGTTTTTATTGCAAATGTCGGACAAGGGTTTTCTTTTTAATAAAACTTAATCGCTTTGCGTCTTCTTCAACTTTATTGTCTGCCTGGATGTTTATTAATCAAAACCTATCGATATGCCACATTTAGAAGATTTTCAGAGAGGTACCGAACAGCAAAATAATGCGGAGCCTTTATTGGTCGATGCCAAAGGAAGCCAATGTCCAGGACCCATCATGACATTAGCCAATGCAGTTAAGGAAGCTGCAATGGGGCAGACCATTACTATCGAAGTTACCGATCAAGGATTCAAACAAGACGCGGTGTCATGGTCGGCTGTGACGGGCAATACACTCGAGTCACTTACCGAAAAGGATGGTGTGATAACCGCCTCCTTTACAAAAAAGGTAGAGATGGGACAAGCTACTCTACCGCCCAAAGAGGATAGTATGACATTGATTGTGTTCAGTGAAGAGCTGGACAAAGCTTTCGCTGCGTTCAATATTGGACTCGGAGCTTTGGCTATGGGAATGAAAGTGCAGTTTTTCTTCACCTTCTGGGGATTGAGTCTGATTCGTAAGAAACCCGATAAGGAGTTGCACAAGAGCATCAAGGAAGAGATGTTGTCGAAGATACTGCCCGCAAATGATGAGGAACTTCCTCTGTCACGTCAAAATATGATGGGTTTGGGAGCAAAAATGATGAAGCAAGTGATGAAGGAGAAGAATGTACCGCCGCTCGATTTCATGATTCATCTCGCCAAGTATAACGGTGCCAAGTTTATCGCTTGTAATATGTCGATGAGCGTCATGAACATCACCCCCGACGAACTGATGGATGGGGTAGAGA
Organism: uncultured Bacteroides sp.; assembly: GCA_947074295.1. Lineage (GTDB taxonomy): Bacteria > Bacteroidota > Bacteroidia > Bacteroidales > Bacteroidaceae > Bacteroides. Next base: position 9,564 of record CAMTPC010000012.1, read on the forward strand.
TAGGTGGTGTGGCCAATATGCTAGAGTATGCCCGCAAGTCTAGTTTGAGTTATTTCATTTAAAGATATTAAATATTCGACTATGTTAAAGGATTTGAAAGAGTCTTCTTTTAAGACTGCGATTTTTGATTTTGATAAAGGAGAAGATGCTCCATTGTTGATTACCAAGAATACGATCATCGAGTTTTGGGTGACCTGGTGTCCTCATTGCCAAGAAATGATGCCTCGCTACGAGAAATTCAGTGAAGCCTATCCTCAGTATGATTGCTATCGTATCGAGATGGAGCAACATCCCGACCTGGCTGACCTGTTTGATGTACAATCATTCCCTACTTTTATCTTCATCAACACTGATGGCAACATGAAGAAGTGGGTAGGCGAAGTTCCTACCGAAGAGCTGATAAGCCTTTCTAAAGAGGCATTCGGATAAGAAACGATTCGGTCGTAATGCAAATAGACGATTCATGGGAGAGCCGGAAGCACTCTGTCATGAATCGTCTATTTTTTTTCTATTCAGTTGTTTACTGATTTACCAGGGTCTATTTCCACCACCGCCTCCTGTATTGGAGTTACCAACAGAGGTCACCATGCTGCTGATCGTGAAAGATTGCGACTGCGTGCCACCACTATATGTGCCTGCGGTGTATAAATTGTAAAAATTCGAGGCATCTGCCACGCTACCACCCGTATAGATACTATAGCTGCTGTTGGTCAATTGTGGGCAACTGATAATCATCGACATGCTGTTATAGGTGCGAGGCATCTGATAGGTCAGTACGGATATCCCTTCCGAATTGATAACCGACATCACTTGTCCTGCCGTGGCTGATGCTCCATAAACGATGCATCGCTGTGTGCACGCGCTTGAAGTGGGCGAACTATTGCTTCCGCCAATTCCCACTACTATTCCTCCCGTGATTTTCAGGGTGTTGTTGTCACAGTCCAATCCCCCTTCTGGAGATGATGTTCCTGCTGCCAATACTACACCGCCGTTGATGGTCAATGTGCCATTAGAGTCGATGCCATCATTGCTAGTGCTGTAGCAATAGACATATCCGCCATTTACCTCGATGTGCTTGGAAGCATTGATGCAGTCATCATAGGCATATACCGCTACAGTGCCTCCATTGATGGTCAATGTGTTTTTGCTCTCAATGCCTTCACTCCCTTCACCACCTGGTGTGCGTACCAGAATGTTGCCATCGTTTATCGTTAGATTGGCTTTACTCTTAATGCCTTTTGCCGAGGAGTCCAGCGAACCATACTTATATTGCTTGCCTTCGGTGATCACGCGCAGCGTACCTCCATTAATGGTGATCATGTCGTCGCAGTTTAAACCTTTACCTGCCGATCCTGTGCTTTTCAGCAAAACAGTACCACCCGTCATATCGAAAGTGCTACCTCCATTGATTGCCGATGAGGACGAAATGTCATTGTCAGCATAGCTGCCATTCCCCGTTGTGATGATAGTGGTGCGACCACCCGCAACCACGATTGGTCCCTCCTCGCATTGCAAGCCATCATCAGTGGCGTTGATGTTCAGTATGCCTCCATTGATATAGATGCCATCGTTGGTGTGGATGCCATCCTTCACGGCACTTCGAATATTCATTTTCACTCCCTTGCGAATACGTATATAGTCGTCGCTGCAAAGGGCATGACGATAATTGCCTGTGATGTTCAGCTGCCCCGATCCGCTAAAGATAAGCTGTGCTTCGCTAAAGAAGCAAGCCTTCATATCCTCCCCATCGATAAGTGTATAGTTTGATCCATCAGTAAGTGTGTTTTCTGTACCTTCGGCCACTGCCACAAATACGCGCTTTTTGCTCTGTATATTGATAGCCGCCCCAGTTGTATTGGTCAGATTCACACCATTCAATGTCAATTTCCACTTATTGCTACTATTCATTTTGAACGAACCATCAGAGGCTTTCCCCGATAAGATATATTCCACCTCCTTTACAGTCTGTGTCACAATCAAATGTGCACCATTCTGTTCGATGCTCACACCGCTCACCTCATTCTCTATCGTGGCACCTCCGTCCGTATAGTGGATAGTTACCGTCTTCGTGAATGTGGAGTTTTCCACATAGTCATCATAATCATCGGCACTGCTGTCAGTTGGCACAGTGTCCCAACCATCATCACCGGTAATGTCCGATTCGTCAATATTGATTTCAAAGTCCAGCAAAGTGCCCGTTAATGTACTCGATCCACTGTCACCTGTAGTTCCATTTCCTGCATCAGGGAAAATAGGTGAATTATTAAACCATTCCTCATACGGATCATTGGAACAACCACAAACCAGTAAAAGCGAAAGTCCGATGCTCTGTAAAACTTTATTTTTCATATATCCTTATAGGTTTAAATATAAAATTACTCTTTAATCTACTGTTCTTTTAACTGCGCCTTCACCCTTTTGCAGATTAAGGCTGGCCAGCGTGCTGAATACGGCTATTTGACAAGCGGAGTAAGGCTGCTCACCTCGTTCTCAAATACTTCTGAGCAGTGAGTTTGGCAAACTATCATCACTGCTCCGCATTCTTCTCTCCCAGATATGAATCATCTATCTTGGATAAGCCCATACATCAGTTTACGAAAATATCAAGTTATGTCAATACCTCAAAAAATAATCTACCAGTCGGTAGTATTTATCGCTGAATGGCATCAACCTTTCTTCTTTAGCGTGATTTTGTACTCACTGTTTCGTATGCTCTATAACATAGCCTCTTTCTATGGATTATTAATTGAAAACCATTTCTTTTGTATCAGCATAGTTCAGCACAGTTTGCTGGACAAACCATCTTTAGCTTTTCGATACACTATGAATAGAGTTTTTGGACAACAAACCACGAAGGTCAAGCAGCTGGTCGATATGATCTCGCACGATATAGCCTTAGGGCGCTATGCCACCGATCATGCACTGCCCTCTATCAATCGGCTCAGTGAGGACTATCAGGTCTCGCGCGACACTGTGTTCAAAGCATTTGCCGATTTGAAGCAACGTGGCATTATTGACTCTACTCCCGGTAAAGGCTATTTTGTGATCAGTCGTCATAAGAAGATTCTTCTATTGCTCGATGAATATTCGCCTTTTAAAGACACACTTTATAATACTTTCGTCAAACGGCTGTCAAAACACTATAAAGTAGACTTATGGTTTCATCAATACAACGGTACTCTTTTCAATAACTTGATTCGTGATGCCATCGGTAGTTACAACTATTATGTAGTGATGAACTTCGACAACGAGAAACTATCGAAAAGTCTATTCAAGATTGATCCCTCAAAACTCTTATTGCTCGATTTCGGCAAATTCGATAAAAAGGACTATTCCTTTATCTGCCAAGATTTTGATGAGTCTTTCTACCAAGCCCTTTTGACATTGGTCGATCGTTTGCGCCATTATAAGCGCCTGATGATGCTCTATCCGGATGGGATTAAACATCCCGAGACATCGTGTAAAAGTTTCGCGCAGTTTTGTGCAGACCAACAAATTCAGGGCGAGGTGCAGCGTCAATATGAGATGTTGTCTGTAGAAAAAGATTGTGCTTATCTCGTATTTCGTCAGATAGATGTGGTCAATATCATCAAAAAAAGTCGAGAGGCTGGTTTGGAGTGCGGCAAGGATTTTGGTTTGATCGCCTACAATGATACGCCTGCCTACGAGGTGATTGACAAAGGTATCACAGCTATGACTATCGATTGGGAGAAGATGGGTAGGATGGCAGCCGATTTTATATTGAATGGCGAAGCTATTCATCAATATCTGCCAACCGAGGTGAGGCTGCGTGGCTCGTTATAAGATAAAGATTGATAAAATAAAAAGAATAAATATACACTTAAAAGAATTTAGAATCACATGAAGAATTATCCTAAGATTGGTATCCGTCCCACTATCGACGCACGTCAGGGAGGTATCCGCGAGAGTCTAGAAGAAAAGACAATGGCATTGGCCAAAGCAGTGGCAACACTGATCACTGAAAACCTGAAGAATGGTGATGGATCGCCAGTGGAATGCGTGATAGCCGACACCACGATAGGCCGTGTGGCCGAAAGTGCCGCTTGTGCCGAGAAATTTGAGCGCGAGGGAGTAGGGGCCACTATCACTGTGACATCTTGTTGGTGCTATGGCAGCGAAACGATGGATATGAACCCTTATTGGCCCAAAGCCGTATGGGGATTCAATGGTACCGAACGTCCAGGTGCTGTATATTTGGCAGCTGTTTTGGCGGCACATGCTCAGAAGGGTTTACCCGCTTTCGGTATCTATGGACGCGATGTACAAGATTTGAGTGATAATACGATTCCTGCTGATGTCGCTGAGAAGTTGTTGCGTTTTGCTCGCGCGGCTATGGCTACAGCCACAATGCGTGGTAAGTCATACTTGTCTATCGGTAGTGTATCAATGGGTATTGCCGGATCAATTGTTGATCCAGACTTTTTCCAAGACTACTTGGGTATGCGCTGCGAGTCGGTGGATATGACTGAGATCATGCGTCGCATCTCACAAGAAATCTATGATAAGGATGAATTTGCCAAGGCAATGGAGTGGACCAAGAAACACTGTATGCCCACTGAAGGAAAAGACTTTAACAGCGAGGCTAAAGTGAAGACCCGTACTGAGAAAGATGCCGACTGGGAGTTTGTGGTGAAGATGACGCTGATCATCCGCGACTTGATGACTGGTAATCCACGTCTGAAGGCTGCTGGTTTCCCCGAAGAAGCGTTGGGACACAATGCCATCGCATCGGGCTTCCAAGGTCAACGCCAATGGACGGATTTCTATCCTAACGGTGATTTCTCGGAAGCACTGCTCAATACATCATTCGACTGGAACGGTATCCGCGAAGCTTATGTGGTGGCTACCGAAAATGATGCTTGCAATGGGGTAGCGATGTTGTTTGGACACCTATTGACCAACACTGCGCAAATCTTCTCGGATGTACGTACCTACTGGAGCCCAGATGCAGTGAAGCGTGTCACTGGCAAGGAGTTGACAGGTCGTGCAGCCAATGGTATCATTCACTTGATCAACTCGGGCGCCACTACACTGGATGGTACGGGTTGTCAAACCAACGAAGCTGGCGAACCTGCCATGAAACCTCATTGGGAGATCACAGCAGATGAGGCAGAGAAGTGCCTGGAAGCCACTACTTGGTACCCCGCCAATCGTGACTATTTCCGTGGAGGCGGTTATTCATCTAACTTCCTATCAAAAGGCGGTATGCCCGTAACTATGTCACGCCTCAATTTAGTAAAAGGCCTTGGCCCAGTTTTGCAGATTGCCGAAGGTTGGACGGTTGAGATAGAACCAGAAGTGCATCAGTTGCTCGATGAGCGTACCGACCGCACCTGGCCTACAACTTGGTTTGTGCCACGCCTATGCGATAAACCCGCCTTCCGCGATGTGTATAGCGTGATGAACAACTGGGGAGCCAACCATGGTGCTATCTCTTATGGCCATATCGGTCAAGATCTGATCACGTTGGCATCCATGCTACGCATCCCTGTGTGTATGCACAATGTGGACGAAGATGCTATCTTCCGCCCCGCATCTTGGAACGCTTTTGGTATGGACAAAGAAGGATCGGATTACAGAGCTTGCGATACTTACGGAGCCATCTATAAATAATAAATGAAGCATTAAAGCATGGATGGGGAATATCTCCTCCATGCTTTATTCTATTTAACTAATAAATGTGAAACACTGATTACAAAAGAAGTCATGACAGAGTTTTACTAGAGTATAGATTAACTTTAAACCCAAAGATACCTATGAATACAGAACCCCACGGATATGCCGTACAACCCTATGATAAACCAGTGAAACGCTATTGTCAGACACTTGACTTGCGTGACAATCCGGAGTTGATAGCCGAATACCGTAAACGCCATAGCCATGAACACGTGTGGCCCGAAATACTGGAAGGTATCCGTAGCGTGGGGATATTGGAAATGGAACTGTATCTGCTGGGTACACGACTATTTATGATTGTGGAGACACCGATCGATTTTGATTGGAATGAGGCTATGGGCCGACTGGCCACTTTGCCCCGTCAGCAAGAATGGGAAGACTATATGGCGATATTCCAGCTGGTGCAACCCGGTGCTACATCGGCACAGAAGTGGCAACCGATGGAGCGCATCTTTCAACTCTACAAATAAATTAATCTTGAAATCAATTTAAAGACAATATATGAACGACACAAAGAAATCGATGTTAGTGAAAAATGGCGTGAACTACCTGGTTCCGTTTGTTCTTATCACTTCGTGCTTCGCCCTATGGGGTTTTGCCAATGATATCACCAATCCTATGGTGAAAGCATTCTCCAAGATTTTCCGAATGAGTGTGACGGATGGCACGCTGGTACAAGTGGCTTTTTATGGAGGCTATTTCATGATGGCTCTCCCAGCTGCCATGTTTATCCGTCGCTTTTCCTACAAAGCTGGCGTATTGATGGGACTGGGCATGTACTCCTTTGGTGCTTTCCTGTTCTATCCTGCCATGATGCTGGGCGAGTATTATCCTTTCTTGATCGCTTACTTCATACTGACCTGCGGTTTATCCTTTCTGGAAACAAGTTGTAACCCTTATATTCTTTCGATGGGACCCGAGGAGAGTGCTACACGACGTTTGAACTTCGCCCAGTCGTTCAATCCTATGGGGTCGCTGCTTGGCATGTTTGTAGCGATGAACTTCATTCAGAATCGCTTGAATCCTCTTAGTACTGAAGAGCGTGCGGCACTGACTGATGCAGAATTTTTCGAAGTGCGCGATTATGATCTTGGTGTGCTGATCACTCCCTATCTGATTATAGGTGCTGTGATTCTTGCCATGTTCTTGGTGATTTGGTTGGTGCGCATGCCCAAAAGTGCTGAAGGCGACCACAAGATGAATCTACTACCCACACTGAAGCGCCTCTGCACACTGAAACATTATCGCGAAGGTGTGGTAGCTCAGTTTTTCTATGTAGGCGCGCAAATCATGTGTTGGACATTTATCATCCAATACGGCACACGCATCTTCATGGGACAGGGTATGGCCGAACAGGCTGCCGAAGTCATGTCACAGCGCTACAACATCGTGGCTATGGTCATCTTTTGTGCCAGTCGTTTTATATGCACATTTTTGCTTCGCTTCCTCAATCCTAGCCGTTTGCTCAAGATATTGGCTATTGCTGCTTGTTGTTTCACCGTGGGTGTCATCTTTATACAAGGTATTTTCGGTCTATATTGTTTAGTGGCAGTATCAGCTTGTATGTCGCTGATGTTTCCCACGATTTATGGTATCGCCTTGCAAGGATTGGGCGATGACGCTAAGTTTGGTGCGGCTGGACTAATCATGGCTATCCTTGGGGGAGCAGTTTTGCCTCCATTGCAAGCGCGCATCATCGACATGGGTTTATTGGGCAATATGCCAGCTGTGAATGTATCTTTCCTCATTCCTTTTGTATGCTTCGTGATTATCGCCATTTATGGTCAACGCACCATAGCGATGCACGCTAAAGAATGACAGAATAGATAAAACGATATTTGTCAAAAACACATGCAAATATAGGGCTACCGCTAAATAATGTTATATATCTTGCTAAAGGAGTTGTATATTTTGCTATTTTGAGAAAGCTTCCTATCTTTGCAATGTGTTTTTCATAGTATTAGATTTAAGGTTAACAAAGGTTGGAGTCAGGCGTGACTCCTTTTTTTTTATCCCTACCTCTACAACGTATTCACCTACCTCTAAAAAACAAAATGAGAACGTATCACTACGCCCTCATTCCCCCATAAAGAAATTTTGCCTTTTCCTATATTCATCCAAAATGAATTGTGGAAGTGTGTGTTTCTATAGTTATCCTTATTTCTTGGTTCTTCTTACCGTATATAAAATTTTGCCATTCTTATCGATCATGTATAGGTTTAATTCCTTTTTATCCAATGAGGCAATCGAGAAACCTGTATTGGAATCACAAAACTGTGTACCTTCGATAGGTTTAGCTTTTCTGGAAGTGGTACCTGAGGAGTTGACGATATAATCAATATCACTGTCGGGCATACGGATATGCTGGAAGTTGTGTATGTGCCCAGCAATGTACATATCCACCCCATGCTTCTTTAAAATGGGATTAAGGCTCTGTTGCAATTCCGTACGTTCGCTTGCATCTTTAGAAGTATCGGCATACATCGGATGGTGTCCGGCTACTATGATCCAATCTTCATTGGCTGCATTCAATACCGAGTCTACCCATGCCAGCTGTCTTTGAGGATTTTCACGAGCCACATCTGGATATGTATCACTGTCATTGTGATATTTGCTGATTAGGGGTGTGGTGTCGAGCCATATCACACGTAGAGTAGTATTATCCTTGTGCTTGAATGTTTTGGTATAATAACGATCAGGCATAGACCATCGGCGACTAACCTCTCGATAATCTAATACAGCCTGTGAATTTCCACGATATTCATGATTGCCCAATACGGCATACCAGTCTATCATCAGTTCGGGATGCGAGTAAACCCACTCAAAACTAGTCAACCAAAGTGGATCATTAATACTGCGTACACCATCATAGTGATGTATGTCACCTGTGGCGATTACAAATTCGGGACCGATTTCATCAGCCATTACACCCATAGTCTCGGCGATGGGCTTTTGATCATAATAGCCATTACGTCCCAAGTCGTTCGCTATATAGAAATTGAACTTCTTATTAAACTTTGAATAATCTGTAGTTTGCGCGACACACAACGTGGTGATAGATACGAAGGCTGCGATAAATAAATTTCTGATTGTCATTTTACAGTTGGTTTAAAGATTAATTTTAATACCTGCATTCACTTTCACGCCATAGTATTCGGCTTGCATGGTGCGATCTTTGCTGCCTTGATAGTAGCGCAGTGGCTGGTTAAGCAAATTATTGGCTTCGGCATATACGGTAAATAGGCATTTCTTGCCGAACGTATAGCTAGCATTGATATCCATATAGTTCACCTTGTCATAATAACGGTCATAAAACTGACTGATGCCCATTTCATCAATGAATGCAGAAGCAAAGTTGTAGCTGAGGCGAATGCTGACACCCTTTTTCTCGAAGAATAAAGAAGCATTGGCAGTATGTTCTGGCGAACCCGGTAAGCGTAAGCTATTCTCATTTTCGCGCCCTTCAAAATTGAAGTTCTTGACATGGCTATAGGTATAGGTGTAATTCCCATAGAATCCTAGGCACTTCAAAGGTTCTGCTATGAAACCGAAATCACGTTGATAGCCAATCTCTGCACCAATAAGGTTCGCATTGCCCGAGTTGCGTGGTTGAGAGAAGCTAGTATAGATATTCCCCTCGTACTCATAATTGCGCAAGGTGTGCGTCACAATGAAATCATCAATCTTTTTGGCAAAAACACCAGCACTGATCAGTCCTACGCTCTTGAAGTAATACTCTCCACTGAGGTCGAAGTTGTAAGAGATGGTCGGTTTCAATTCAGGATTACCTATTGTGATTGTATTATCACTCATCTTGATATTCATACTGGGTACCAGGTCCGAATACTTAGGGCGTGAGATGGTGTTTGTGAATGATGCACGCAATAAGAAGTTGTCATTTACATTGTATTTTACTAGGAACGAGGGAAGTACATTGGTGTAGCTATCCTTTTTTTTACCCGTTGGTTCTGCCATTTTATCATCTACATTGTAGGTATATCCTGAATAAGTGATATGTGTGTTTTCGATTCGTACACCAGCCATCAATGCCCATTGTTTCCCTAATTTTTGGTCGAATCGCAGGTAGCCTGCCGTCACTCGCTCGTGTGCATTGTAGCTTGCGGCAATTTCCTTCTGTACCAGCGATTTAGTGAAAAGGTCGGAATTATTTAGATCAAGGCTGCCTAGATAGTGTTTGTCAACATACGTACCAGCCTGGTACTGACTGCCGGGCATGAAGCTGCTTTTGGTTTCATCTACTGTGTGGCTGAATGAAGCTGTATTAAACGTCGTTTTCTCAACCGGAGTATATTCATAAAAATCTCTTTTCTTATCCTTGCTTTTATCTACCACCTTAGCACCAAAGCGTAGTGAGTTGCCATATTTGCCTTTGAGGAATGGTAGTTTGAAATTGGCAGTCAATTTTAGGTCTCTTTCTGTGATATCCTGATTGCTTTCTGTGAGCTCTTTCAAGCTGAAGGAATCATCTAACGTCATGGTAGATCCTGTGGCAGGCGTATAAAGTGGTCTACGTTCATCGCTCAGGTCGGCAATGAAAGTTTGTTTTTTCAGCTGATAGTCTATGTAGCGTTCGTTGGGACGATGCTCGCTGGCCTTGGCATAATTGGCATTCCAATCGAATGAGAGTAGCCCGAAAAGGTGTTCGCCGCCAAGTGTGAAATCCATTGTGCGCTGACGCTCTAAGCGTGCGTTGCGTGTACCATCTGCTCCACCTTTGGTTTGAACACGTACAGTGGCCTGATTGTTGATGCTGCAATAATCCTCGCCATTGCTGCCTTCTTTCAGGTTCAATCCTTTAAGCGTGGTGCGATAACGGTTTTCCCAGTCATTTCGATTATTGAAGATACCTTTGAAGAAGATTTTATTATTTTCGTTTATCTCCCAGTCAAAAGCCGCCGAATAACTTTGACGTTCGCGTGTCACATAGTACTGGCGTATCTGATAATCCGTCAAGCACAGTTCGCCCGTCTCTATGTCTTTGTCCCATACGAACTCTACATTGTCCGAGCCAGATGGCGCATTTTGATAGGATGCCGAAAGCATAATACCCAGTTTATCGTTGAAGAATCGATTGCCGTATGTCACCCCAAGATTAAGCTGCATCTTCTCGCTAATCCAGTTGTACCCAGTACCCACTGTAGCAGCTATTGTTTGCTTGTACGGTGAGTTTTTTGTTACTAGGTTGATAGAGCCACCAATGGCATCAGCATCCATATCTGGAGTCACCACTTTATTTACCTCAATCGTTTGTATCATGTCCGAGGGGATAAGGTCTAGCTGTACATTACGTGTATCCCCTTCGGCAGATGGCACACGATTACCATTGATTGTCACCGAGCTAAGATCAGCCGATGTACCACGTACCTGCCCAAAACGTGCTTCTCCTTGATCATACTGGACATTGATACCCGGAATGCGTTTGAGTGCGTCACCGATATTAGAGTCAGGGAATTTGCCGACTTGATCAGAAGAAACGACATTGACAATTCCTAAACTGTTTTTCTGTGAGTTGATAGCACGGTGTTGCCCTTGGAATGCACCGCCTACAATGACTTCTTGAAGTTCTAAACCCTCATTCAACATGATATCTTTGTCCAGAGTCTTGCCGGCAGGAATGATAATAGTCATTTCGCTGGGCGAATAGCCCACATAGCTGATCTTCACTGTGTAAGTACCTGGTTCGAGGTTGGGAAAAGTATAAAAACCATTTACATCACTCACCACTCCGGTGCGTAGCGATTCTATATAGATAGATGCACCGGGTAATGTTTGCTTCTCACTGTCTATAATACGACCACGTATAGTCCCTTGTCTGGTGGAGTTGTTACGCTCTTCGGCATGGAGAGTACAATTTAAAGCTGCCAAAAGAAGTGAAACTGAAACGAGCTTGTAGAGTCTTTTCATTGCTGATATAATGTGTTAAAAATTTTATGCAAATGTATGGTGGTCAATTTACGATATCCTTACGGGAGCTTTAAGAAGAGATTTCAGACGTGATACAATGTGGCTACAATAAATAAGGAGAGGTATAAATGTTTAAAAGATGTTATATAACATGCGAAAATGATTGGATGTTTTGCTGTTTACAAAAAGCTTCTTACCTTTGTACTGTGTTTTTCATAGTATTAGATTTAAGGTTAACAAAGGTTGGAGTCAGGCGTGACTCCTTTTTTTATGTCTTTACATCACCTTGCTATAGTCTTTCCCAAACACATCACTTCCTCTGTTTATACACCTGTTAATAACTCTTCCTTTATTATTTTATAAACTTATTAATAGTTTAATAACCAATAAATTAACCTGTTGATAACTTTGTGGGTATTAAGGTTCATAACTACGACATGCCGTTTTTGTAATTGTGAATAAATAATAATAATCCATTCGCATTTTGCAGTATATTCAGAATCCTATCGTCTATTGAGCAAATAAACGTTACTGTTATGAATATTAGCTGTGCAATTTTATCTACAAACTCATCTGTCAATGTCCAATTGCAGGATTTAATTTCTAAAGTGCCTTTCCTAAGCAACGAAGGTATATTCGAAAATCCTGCTGAGGCTTTGGTGCATTATTATGAAAATAGAGTGAATCTTTATTTTATTGGGATAGAAATGAATGATGATGAACTGAATGGGATGGAATTCAGCAAACTGCTGAGTCCATCAACACGCGTCATCTTTATGGCAGATACAGGTCAGTATGCCATCGACTGTTTTCGACTTAATGCATTGGATTACCTGCTGACTAGTCAATTAACCTTCGGTAGCTTTTTTGAGGCTATCAGTAAAGCCTCGCGTTGGTTTTCATTTCAGCAGATGGGAAGTGATACAGGTGTGGGTGGAAAGAAGCAAGAGGCTGTTCCTCATTTGATTTCAGTGAAGTCAAATAATAGAATACTACTCATAGATTTAGCCGATATTCTCTACATAGAAAGTTTGGGCGATTATGTGAAAATACATATTAACACGGGGGAAAAGCCGGTTTTGTGTCTGTGTAGCATGAAGCAAATGGAAATGAAATTACCGCAGGATGACTTTATTCGTATTCATCGTTCCTATATAATTCGAAAAGAATGTATCCGCATTATAGGAAACAATACTATAACGCTGGATAAGCGTGAGATACCTGTGGGAGATACTTATCGCAATCATTTCAAAAACTATATATCGCAGTTACAAGTAAGTTAACAAGTTACTCTATAAATTCTCTCGTCCCGTTTCAGACTGAATTACTTCAGTTTGAAACGGGATATTCTTTCTCCGAAAGTGATGCTCACCGATCCGCCATAGCGCGACTCTTGCATCAGATTGTTGCGAGTATTGGTCTGTTTACGATAAAAACCGCTTAATGATAAATAGGAATAGAGTATTGGAATGCGTACACCAGCATTGGCTTCAAAATATTTCATTTTACCTCCTTTTACGCTGATATATGAGTTGCTATAGCCACCACCAGCCATTAACTCTAAACTGCGTCTAGCATTGGGTTTTGTGACATAGATCAGACCAAGATTCGCTTTGTGTTGGTTTTCGTAGGTACCGGTTTTTGCAGATGAGTTGTTTCTGCTCCAATCTATCCAATTATATTCAGCTGATACGGTGAGGCGAGATGAAGTCATCGATATACCTCCTCCTATATGCTGCGGTAAATATTGCTTTTTTCGATAATATTTCGCTTCCAATTCTTCACTGGTACTGCTATTGATATATACCATCTGATTGTCATGCGACATTCTAATTGAGGGGGCATATATCGCTCCTATCGCCCATTTAGTGGAACTCTGTGTAGGAAACTCATAATAGAGGCCGATATCTGCATAAAAACCTCTTTTCTGTGCTTCATAGCTGATATTGGCGCTTTCCTGTGTTTCGTATTGAGTGCTGGTTCCAGTAATTAGGCCAATATTAAAACCAACAGAGAAGTGCTTGCCAATCAAGAAACTGTTGCTGATGTAAACTTTGAACAATCCTCCAGAACCCTCGAAATAGGAGCTAATGATATCGCCATTTGTGCCTTCTACCTCCATATCATCCCTAATGAGATACCCTATGCTGCTATAGGGAGTGACACCAACCATACCATACCAGTTTTTCATGATTCGGCAACCCATGTTCAGGCGATTAAGATTGCCCGTTGAAGAACCGCTCTTTTTTCCTCCATACGAATAGTACGAGGAAGAAATGCCTGCGCCTACATCGAAAGTGAAACAAAGGGTGTCCATACTAGTGATGGCGGCAGGGTTGAGTGTATTATTGAATCCCATCCTGTTGAGTGCTATACCCATGTTGCCGATACCAGCGTATGGACCACCATCCCCCATACTAAGTTCACCAATGCCGTACATGGAAGTGGGAAGATTGGTGGTGTTTTGTGCCGATGCACTCTTGAAGATACATATTAGGCATAATAAATAGGATAAATGTAGTTTCATTCTTGATTGGTATAAACTTTATATCTTAATTGTAGTTTCATCTCTCGCTCTTCGTCTTTCTTATTCGAGAATATGACCTTCTTGAATGTGGAACGGAAGTCTTCGTCTGGCATATTCAATAATAACTTTTTACGATACATGCCTTCTGTAGTGAAGTTGTCGCGCAAGAAAGAGGTGATGTCGAATGCATAGTAGGTATCTCTATTGTAGATGCTATCGATGCTGAGATTGCCACTCTGCACTGTTGTACCACTACTTTCATAGATTTGGTCTTCGAGTACATTGTTATCATCGGCCACATATAGGCGTAATTCAGTGGGCAGTTGATGTGTAGTGGAACTATTCGCTTCAGGATAGAGGTAGATAGTGGCGCCTTCTATTGAAACGATGTCACCTTTTCCTCTTAAGTTGTTGAGATGGGGAAATTCAATTTGGTTATATATACCTGTAAGCCCCATCAAATAGGCTTTATCATTGAGTGTAGTAGATGAGATGGCATTGATGTTGCCACTTTTAAGTGCCTCAAGGGGAGTGTTACTACGATCGTGCTCGACTTTCGTAAAGGCATAGTCTATGTTGGTACTGAATTTCAGTTCTTTTTCTTCTTTATGTGTATCGATATCTTGATAATAGAGTGTGAGGAACATGGATGATTCATTAATCTTCAATCCCATGATGCAACTTCCTTTTTCGTCAGGCACCAAAGCGAGTCCAGGAAAATAGGCTTTGAACTTCTCTTGGCTGTCAAAAGACTGCTTTTCGGCCACTATATCGTCGAAGATAGTTTTACCCCAATTATCGGGTAAACGAATCTCAATGGATTTGCTGGTAAGTGGGCGCGGAGATAGTTGATAAGTACAAAGTGGGGTAGGCATCAAGTTTACGATGGAAGTATTGTATAAGGTATTGTTATCGGGCAGAATGATTTCGGACTCTATGCAATGGATATGAAGATTTTGTAATGCCAATGTATCACCCCAATAATCACCTGAAGGAAACAATGTAATCGTGATGGAGTCGAATACATAGCTATGATCCTCTTCAGGCGTAAAACTATTCACACTGAATTCTGTGATGTATGAGGAGGTGATTTTGCCATAAACACTGTCTTGATGAAAGCCAATCTGGCAAACACTATCGCCGATGGTTTCTATGGAATCGATATAGAGTGTGCTGATATCAATAGTACAGGTATCAGTAATCACATTCCGGAATGAACTTGTCACTAGAGCGCTGCCTAGTGTATCGTCTTTGTCTATACACGAAAATAAGAATGATAGGAACAGTAGACTGTAAATGAAGTGAATAAGACTTTTCATGGATATTGATTAAAATTTGCTGGCAAAGGAAAAGAAAGAATTAGAATCAGAATTATCAAATCGGTTAGTGGTCAGTTTTTATCGTTAAAGCCATTCAACGATTAATTGGGGGTGTTTATCGGAACTTCTTGCAGGGAGAGATGGGTACCCTTAATTTCGCAGCAAATTGAAAATTGTTATGAAAATGAATAAACATTTCACAAGCATTTTAATCGGACTGCTATTGCTGTGCAGTTGTACCTCAGATGAGGATTTTACTTACGGTTCGTGGGTGAGACGATCGGACTTGGATGGTGTGGCAAGAGCGCAGGCTTGTAGCTTCACGATTGGTGACAAGGGTTATATCTGTACGGGAAACACTGGAAAGAAATTATTAAAAGACCTTTGGGAATATGACATCAACGGGAACTACTGGACACAGTGTGCATCGATGCCCGATGAGGCTCTGGAGCGGATGGATGCTACGGCCTTTGCAGTCAAAGGCAAAGGATATGTGAGTACTGGTGCGATTAAAACTGAGCCTTACTATCTGAATGATACATGGGAGTATGATCCGCTAAGCAATTCCTGGTCGCGGAAGGATGATTTTGCTGGAAGCATTAGATATGGCGCCACATCGTTCGCAATAAATGGTTTTGGATATTTGGGTACAGGATACGATGACAACTATCTGAAAGATTTTTATCGCTTTTCGCCAGATGCACCAACCGGTCAGCAATGGGAGATTGTAAATGGTTATGGAGGACAGAAAAGATTATTTGCTAGTAATTTTGTGATTGATGATATTGCATATTTGTGTTGTGGGACCAATAATGGGGGGAATGTAGATGACTTCTGGAGTTTTGACGGTACTAGCTGGACGCGTCTTCGCGATATCTCCGATACCTCCGATGATGACTATGATGATGATTATAATATAGTACGCTCTAGTGCAGTGACATTTGTTATTGACGGTAAGGGATACCTAACGCTGGGTACAACATCAAGTACTTATCGCTCTGACTATTGGGTGTATTATCCAGAATCTGATTTGTGGTATGGGAAAAGTGATGATGACTATACCTCATTTGAGGGGACTTCGCGCAGCAAGGCGGTGGCTTTCTCGACCGGATCGCGGGGCTTTGTGTTGACTGGAACCAATGGATATTATTTTGATGATGTATGGGAGCTTTTGCCTTATGAAATTGAAGAAGTGGATTGATTGTTTTAAAGCGTATTGTATAGCGATTCTGATTCTGTTGATTAGTATATTAGGACTAATAATCTATATGACTAGAGAGAGTAAGGCAGGTTTGACTTGTGAAGTTATCAATTTGGAAAATGGTTATGGCTATATAATAAGTACATCGATCAATGAGGTATTGATTTATCAACCGTATATACCTGCTATAGAAAAACGCATTGCATTTGAATCGCGACAAGATGCCAAAAAGGTAGGTGATGCGGTGTGTGAAAGGATAAAGAAAACTGGTGTAGCCACATTGACAAAAGAAGAAGTAAGGCATTTGCTTCACATGGATTGAATATTTTTTTAGCTAAGTTCAGAAGTAAAAACCGATCTCAACAATAGCTATTCTTTAAATAAGAATGCTTCTGCAGGAGATCGGTTTTTCAGAAATAAAAAAACGTCGGTTATTGTTTTGAGGCTATATTATCTTGTGATTTGTAACTTACATTTTCGATAGGTTTCAGGCTGCTATCTTTCTGGGCAATATAAAATCCTTTATTATTCCAGATTCGTGGATATCCGCCTATATTGTTATTGATAAATAGTAAACGGAAAGGATGTTTACCTTTCTCCAAAGCCAGTGATGTGCGATTATGTGAATGGCGAATCAGCTTACCGTCATTACTCAATACCACTTCGCCATTAATCTCAAGCTCATCCATTTCCGTAGACAGATAGTACACACCATCCTCGGGTACTTCGAAATAACCTGTATAGCTGTATGCACCTTTGCTATCCAAATCAGGCTTATAATTGAAATCTTCTACTACTATAGGCTCACTCCATTGTGCATCTTTCGTATCGGCTACAAAGTAGAACTCACCTTCGGCTCGTGCACGCTTCATGCCCGAAGTAGTAATACCACTATAAGCAGGATGTGGAATATCTTTGACTACACTAACTTCGCGAACGCGACTCATCTTTCCCGATGGAAGAAATGTAGCTATGTTGATTTGTGTATCGTCATTTACCACGATTGGCTGTTTGTAAAGAGGAGAGTTAACAGTGGGCCTACTTCCATCAGTGGTATAGTGCATAGGTAAATTTTGAGTGTTGTTAAAAGTGATTGTATCCATTACGGTAATTGTCACTACATCGGCCATAGGACCTTCGGGTAACGGTATATGATAATTGATGCCATGGTTATCCAAACGCACTAACTGATTATTGATACGCTTCTCAAATGAATTATAATCTTTTTTTTCGTTTGGAGTCCAGTTGAGTTCTGAAACTGCTAACATTCTTGGATACAATAAATATTCCGTATATTCTGGTGTTGTGGCGTATTCTGTCCACATGTTACATTGTGCTCCTAATACATGCTTGCGTAGTTCGGCTGGGATTTTTTCTGATGCTGGGTTATATCCGTAGGTCTTTTCTAATAAAGTGACAAAGTTGATGGCTATTGGTTCAACCTCAATGCCGCCTTGACCATGATCTACATAGAGCCATTTGGCAGGTGTCATAATCACATCATGCCCCATTGTGGCTGCTTGAATACCACCTTCTTCACCACGCCAAGACATCACGGTAGCCGAGGGAGCGAGACCACCTTCAAGTATCTCATCCCATCCTACCATTTTCTTATTATGTTTTAAAACTGTTTCCTCGATACGATGCACGAAATAGCTTTGTAGCTCATGCTCATCTTTAAGACCTTCTTCCTGGATTCGCTTCTGACATTTAGCGCAAGCTTTCCACTTCTTTTTCACACATTCATCTCCTCCGATATGGAAATATTCGCCTGGGAACAATGGAATCAACTCATCGAGTACATCTTCAATGAATGCGAATGTTTCTTCATTACCAGCACAGTATACATTTTCTTCAATCCCCCACTTATTGCGCAGCTGGAATGGGCCTCCCGTACAAGAAAGTTCGGGATAAGCTGTGAGTGCTGCCAAAGCGTGTCCTGGAAGCTCTATTTCGGGGATGATAGTGATAAAACGTTCGCTTGCATAGTCTACTATCTCTTTGATTTGCTCTTGTGTATAAAAGCCTTGATGGGTAGTGCCATCTGCATTGTGACGGATAGACTGCGTGAGAAGAGGATATTTCTTGACCTCAATAGCCCAAAGATGGTCATCGGTGAGGTGCCAGTGAAAACGGTTCATTTTCAACATCGCCATAATATCAAGTTGTTTCTTTACAAAGTCGGCATCTAAGAAATGACGGCACACATCAAGCATCATACCCCGATAACCATAACTGGGCTCATCTTCAATAGCGACACATGGCGCTGTCCAAGCCATATTCTTCACAATTGCCTTACTTTCGATTTCGGCAGGTAAAAGCTGTAATAGAGTTTGCAAACCATAAAATACGCCTTGCGGTGTCTTGCCTATAATGCTCACTTCGTTGGGTGTCACTGTTAGTGTATACCCTTCCTCGTTAAGTGGCAGAGCTAAATCTGTTTTCAGACTAATGAAATTGCTAGTTGCGCTTGATACTGTTTTAAGATCATAGCCCGTCGATAGATCTATTTTCTTTTGGAAATAACTGGCAATGTGAGCTAAACTATCGTTGTGTGTGACAAAGACAGTGTTGGCGTTTAGAACAAAGTTCCCATCCATCTCGACCACTGAAGCGGGTTGGGGGACAATATTAATTCCAGTATTATATGCTTTTTCTTCCAACGGTTTAGTGCAAGAAAATAAGAATATGGATACTAGTAGCAGGTAATAAAATGAATAAATTCGCATAGCTTTTATTTAAAGTGATTAATTATCGCCATAGTTTAAACGAACATTGATAACATCCCAATGTTTGATAGGGACTTCTTGCAGCTGATACCCTTTTTTGCGGAAAATCAGTACGTCGCGATTACCCGCAGATACTGTGTAAAGCCCTTTAGCGTCACTATATCCTAAAATCTCTCCAGAGCTTTTCGCTATAATTTCAGCATCCGCGATTAGTGTTGCCTGTACATCGCGTATTTCACCTTTGATGGTCATCATGCGACTGCTCTTTTTGGCTTCTTTGACAGCAGTATGCTTCTCAGAAATAAAATCACCAATTATCGCAGTTTGAGTCAGGAGAATGTTGTCGGCAGCTGATCCGGCTTGAATCTCAAACTCACCTGCTTCTAAGATACGTTGATTGTTGTTATCCAATATATAGAGATCATTTACGGGTACTTTAATAGTAATCTTCTTTGTTTCTCCAGGCTGTATTTCTACCTTTTCGAAGCCTCTAAGTCGGTGTACAGGTGTCGCCACAGAGCTTACTTTATCATTGACATAAAGTTGCACAACCTCCTTACCAGCTCTTTGACCAATGTTTTTTACCTCAATACTAGCTACAATTGTATCTCCTGCTTGATAGTTTCTCTTATCGAGCTTCAAATCTTTATACACGAAAGTTGTGTAAGTCAACCCATGGCCGAAGCTCCAAAGTGCGTCGGGGCTAGCAAACACATAGTCGCGCCCAGGTGAATCATAACTGCCAGGGTTCTTATAGAAACCACGATCGGAAGGCAGATGATCGTAATAGACTGGTAAATGACCAGTACTTTGTGGGAACGAAAATGTTAATCGGCCAGATGGATAAATCTCCCCGAATAGAATATCGGCTATTGAGGCACCAGCTTGCTCGCCAGCATACCACTGTGTCAGGATAGCGGGTATATGCTGCTTTTCCCAGTTTAGCACAAAAGGTTTACCCGCTACTAAGACGAGTACTACTGGCGTTCCTGTGGCATAAACCTCTTTGATGAGCTGCCCCTGAGCACCTGTCAGATTCAAATCATGTAAATCGAAACCTTCACCGCAATTGGTGCTTTTATAATCGCGTGCCAAAGCAGCACTGGCACTACCACAAAATAGGACGGCCACATCACTCTTCTTTGCTACTTCTACTGCCTCGGCAATTTCGCTTGTATCCAAAGACATCATGCTACATCCTTTGGCATAGTTTACTAGAATGTCGTTACCAACAAGGTTTCTGATTCCTTCCAATGGAGTGACGCCATCCTTATTATCGCGCGTCCAAGTGTAGTCACCAAATTGTACTTGATCTGCATTAGGTCCAATTACAGCGATAGACTTCATTTTGCTTCTATCAAGTGGGAGAAAGTTGTTCTCATTTTTAAGCAATACGGTCGATTCGTCAGCAATCTCTCGTGAAAGGGCTATAGATTGAGGAGTATGCATCGTTGCGTTTGTATATTTGTTGCCATAAGGATCCTCGAATAAACCCATCTTGAACTTAGCATAAAGCACACGAGCCACTGCCTCGTCTAGCACACTTATATTTAATTCACCACTATAGAATCCCTCGATAAGCTCTGGATAACAATTGCTTGACGCCTCCACATCTAACCCAGCTGATAGTGCTTGCCATGCAGCTTCTTTAGGTGTATGTGCAGTTTTATGAAAAGATTGTAACATCTCTATCGCACCCCAATCGGAATATACATAACCTTGAAAACCATACTGGCTGCGCAACACCTCTGTCAAAAGGTAGTGAGATGCAGAGTTGGGTATATGATTCCATGAATTGTATGTTGACATCACCGCTAAAATAGGTGTATTGGTGATGACCATTTCGAAGGGCTTCAGATAAACTTCGTGCAAATCGCGCATGCCACATTCAACTGAGGCGAGATTGAGACCACTCAACGGATTGCCATGTGGACCATAATGCTTCAGCATTGGTGAAATGCCATTGTCCATATAGCCATTTACTTCGGCAATGCCAAATAATCCACAAAGCCAGGCATCCTCTCCATATGATTCTTCTACACGTCCCCAACGTAAATCTCTTACTACATCAATACAAGGTGAAAGGACCTGATGCATTCCTTGTGCGTGCAAATCCTCACTAGTCATGGCTGCTTTGCGATAAGCCAATTCGGGCGAAAAAGTGCTTCCTAAGGCGATGTTTTGTGGGTAAATAGTAGAGCCTTCGTGGACAGAGCCATGTAAAGACTCGGCAACCGTGAATATGGGAATACCTAAACGAGTATTCTCGACCATATACTTTTGTATGAGTTGCATATTTTTTCTACAACTAGCTCCTGTCAATGGGAAACCTTCTACAAAGCCCCAAGACAATCCTGCGGATGACCTCTCTAGCTTATCTTTGTCAAGCTCTTGTCCATTGAAAATATTGAATGAATGCAGATGTCTGATTTGCGCTATCTTCTCTTCAAGAGTCATGCGTTGAAGCAAATCACTTACACGCTGCTCGATTGGTGCAGAACTCTGTTTATATAAAGCTTGTTGAGCGAATGATGCTATTCCAATAAAAGAATAAACAAATAATGATATAAAGAATCTGTGTATATGTTTCATAATCTATAGTTTACTTTTGTTATTTAAATAGGTCTGATTGATTTCATCGTAATAGTTATTATATATTTTTTCAACAACAGCAATGCTTCCTTCAGAATTAGGGCTTGTGGGATAGGTAGATTTCTTATGTATCCATTCTTGCTCCATTTGTTGATAGTCAGGTTGCTGTATTTGTTTTCCATAAAGTAAATTCGCTTTATAGGTGACATATGCTTCCCAGCGTGGATAATATAAATCAATAATGAGTCCACTCCATTCTTTATTAGCATAATCGTGTAGCTCGGTATCTATATCCGACCAAGTAGTGATTTGTCTTTTGGCATTCGTGATAAACAACTGCTTTTCTACTTCTGTGCATCCTTTATTCTCTGCTTTTGCCAGCCATGTACCTAACATGAACTCGCGACGTGTTGAAAGTAACTCATCCTTGTCTTTAATCAGATTTAAAAAGCGATGGCTGTAGTATCTAAATTCTTCTTTGTTTTTACTGTTGAAAGCATGATTCATTTTACTATGCAATATTTTTGCATAATCAGAAAGTACCTGACGAGTTAAATCTACTAGATCATATTCATAAGAATCAATTCCTATGAAATGCTTTTTGGGACTATAAAATAAGGACCATACCTGTAATAAATCTTTAGGTTCATAAAAAAGCGCAGAGTTTCCCCATGTTGAAACACTTTCAATCAAATCGGCAGGTCTGGCGCAAATATATGATTCGATAGGGCCACCATGATTATCATTGCATTCGTATATAGTACTACTTAATATCTTCCATGCCTTGCTGATTTTCTTGTTTGCATTACCGTATCTATAATGTGCATAGTTCTCTATCCACTGATCTACATCAATGCTATCATTGCGCCATGCCATATCATATATCAAATCATATACGATAGGTATAGTACCAACACCTTCGGGTGCGGTCCCTATACCAGAAATATTGCTACCTTTGTGGTTGTGTTTTGCACTTACTATTCCTGAAGCATAATTGCTGAGTTTTCCATGAAAACTAGTTTTACCTCCGAAATTCGGTAATGCGCACCATATCCATGTGTGTTGTTGGAATTTTCCCTGTTGGCTGCTTTCATTATTCCATTGTGGACGCTCGCAAGCCATAAGATCTAGTATGATTGCGTCATCATTGTGTAAGCCATCCATGAATTCGGGAGTAGGATTATTTTGCCATCCCTGTAAAATCCATCGTGCATCAGGCGAAAGTCTACGCATGGCTTGCACTATTTTTTTGCCCGCTCTGTTAGTATCAATATCTGTTGATATCCCTCCTTCATAAAAAGGGTCTCCCGCAAAAAACTTTGCTTCACCAAATAACTTATTCTGTTCTTCATAGTATATTTGGGCAATATAGTCAAATAGGGGATCATTGGGATCTAAGAATGCTGGTCTCTGATAGCCGAAGCAGTCATCTTGGTCTATTATTCGGGCAGTAGGAAATTTCTCTTTTAAGATACTTGGAACCATTCCGTAGAATCCTTGAAATACGGGTGTCATTCCATATTCACGGACTCGCTTCAATACGTTTAATTGCAATTCAACTTGCTGCTCAATGAATTCATCACTGACTGAGCCACCAAATCCTTCTAAATTTCCCATAAGCCACCAAGCCTCATAACCAGCTCCAGGTAGGAAATTCATAATCTCTTTGCGATCAAACCCTAGTCGTAATAATGTATTTCTCCATACGATATATTGGCTATTTACTGCCATTAAAGGCATATTAATACCTTGCAGTGCCATCCAGTCTATTTCCTTTTCCCATCGTTTCCAATCCCAATATGCCATAGAGTAGCTATAGGTGCAGTAGTTGAGATAATACCGATAAGGGACAGAAGCTTCAACTCTGATATCAGTTTTTAATGTAGGGAGTATATATGGCAGGTTGGATATGTTACTGCCACACCATGACACTGATTTATGGCATACATTTCTCAGATAATGATTAAGTCCTCGTGCTAGTGATACTGGATTATTCCCTATTATCTGAATTTTGCTATTGGTATGTTGCGATAACTCGAAAAAGTCTGTTTCCGATGCTTGAATCTTGAATATAAAAGAAGAGGTATGTTCGGGAAGCAGCCTTTTAGTCAAATCAGTTAAAGGCTGAATGTCTTCGGATGGGGTACATCCAAACAACAAACAGAGATAAAGAAGAAGGAGTAGGGGCATTTTTTGCATGTGCATGAGTTTGAAAGCTAATGAATATTTATAGTTTTACATCTACAAATACAGGATAATGATCGGAGATAGTGGCTGTGTCTATAGATTGACCATTTATTTGTAATGAACGTACAATCTGTGACTGTACCACTTTTACCTTTCCTCCTTTGCTGTTTTTGGATAATAGTACATAATCTATTAAAGCATTATTATCGGTACGTCCTGGGATGGAATTTCCTATCGTATCACTAATTATCTTAAACTCTTCTTGCCATAGAGGGAATGCTATCCCGCCATTACTCCATCGATGAGAATCATTCAAATCACCAGTGACAAATATAGGTTTCGTCTCATCTTTCACACTATTACAAATGATACGAGTACCTTCTTTACGTAGCTCGTCATTAAGGTCTGCATGTGTACCTATGAAGATGAATTTTTTGCTTTCTACCTTTACAGCAGCCCTCGTCTCATCGCCTGGTAGGGGTAAAACTTCGTAAGATAGAATAGGTATATTTTTTTTAATTAACACTCCGCATCCTATACTGCCTTCATCAAATGGTGCGGCATTGCCATATAATGGAATATACTCCATTCCCGTTGCATCAGCTATATCTTGCAAAAGATAGCGATAACCACGGTGTTTAGAAGCGCTGTCTAACTCTTGTAAAGCTACGATATCTGCATCTAGTGTCTTGACAACCTGTGCCAGACGATCTATATTTTCCTGGTTAATATGTCCTGGATCAGATTCTCCTTTACAGTAATGAGTATTATAGGTTAATATACGAATGGATTTTTTCTCCTTATCGTACGTATGTGCTGATAAAGATTGTGCTAGGGGTACAAACACAATCAATATTGAAAAAAGAATTTTTAGCATGGTAGTGGTAGTCTATTCTAAAGTTATTAGTGTTTCATTATTTTACGGACAGTAGATATTTCTCCAATTGTTACTTTAATGGCATATAGGCCATTACTCATTCCTTTCATATTGATAAATTCACTATTGTGAGTCTCTTTAAATTTCTGGCCTGTGATATGATAAAGCTCTATTTTGCTAATTATTTTATCCGACTTCGCATATACCATTTCAGCGTTGGCGTCATAATGTACATTCAGGTCCATCTCTTCCATCTTTTCGAGGCTTGTATAGCCTGGCATTTCAATATCGACAATTACTGGATAATGGTCCGAATAATCTTTTAAATCCACATCTACCCCATTTATAGTCATGGTACGCACGATATGGGTATCTACTATTTTTATGCCTGAGTCATTGTAGTCACGGTACAAAATATAATCGATCAAAGAAGTGCTATTAGTGGCTCCAGGGATTGAGTTACCAATCTTGTCGCTGACAATCGTCATTTTTTCTGTGAGAATAGGTAAAGCGATTCCGCCATTACCCCATGTGTGAGAATCATTTAAGTCACCTGCTAGGAAAACTGGTTTGCGTATATAATCTAGTTCATTTGATATAATACCAGCTCCTTGTATTCGTTTTGTATCATTCAAATCGAAGTGTGTGCTAATGAAAGTGAAATCATCTAGATCTACTCTCACTGCCATGCGAGGTTCGTCACCTGGTAATGCTATCTTCTTTATTCTGCTGATTGGGAAAGTTTTCTTGACAAGTGTGCCACAGCCAATACTCCCACCATCATAGTTAGTCGCATTTCCATAAACGCATGAATAATCAATATTAGTGGCATCGGCGATCTCTTTTAAAAGATATCGTTTTCCGCGTCCGTTGGCGGCACTGTCCAATTCTTGTATAGATACAATATCGGCATCCAACGCTTTGATGATCGAGGCAAAACGGTTAGTGTTATAGCTATTGATACTACCAGGATCTGATGGTCCTTTGCAATAGTGTGCATTATAGGTAAGCAAACGAATGACGTTAGGTGCTTTTGTATAAGGCTGTGCCTGCATTAGTTGTGCGAAACAGAATGATATAATCAGAAGGAGTAAGCATTTTTTCATGATCGTTCTTTTATTTCTGAAGGATATACCAACATTATAATCTGTTGATATACCCTTCTGTTTGTATTTATATCTACCTATTAGAGTTTAACTACTTTCACGGTTTTTTCTTCTTTAGTTGTTTTTACCTTAACATAATAGATACCTGTAGCTAAATCTGAAACATTGATAGTCGATACATTGCTTGAAGCACTTTTTACACAAATACCTTCTTTGTCAAACACGTTGACATTTAAAACATCTTCAGCTGTGATATACAAGATATCGCTAACTGGGTTAGGACCAATTTTTACTGTGCTTTCTTCTGCTTTATTGATACCACTTGGAGTTGCTTTCACCACTTTTACCCATACAGTGTTTAGAAGTAATTGTGGGTAAGTCTCATTGGTCATTTCGCAACGATAGAACTTATTCACACAACTTTCATCAAAATTAAACCAACCATCATTGGTGAATGAAGGAAGCGAAATCACATCACCATCCTCATTTTTCCAAGTATATTTGGTCATTTTGCCCATGATATCATATTCTTCAGACAAGTCAATGTCTTCATCAACTTCAATCTCATATTCACCATTAGCATTAATGTAGCCCACGGGCATACCACCTACATTATTATATTGTGATTTATATCCACTAGTTAGTACAGCTCCAGTAGCTGGATGAACAGGTAGGTTAGAATAGCTGAAGTGGTTATTCTCTAGATTCAATAACCAATCTAGAAATTCCGTTGTGCGGACATTATTGGCTAAGAATGCAGTCTTGTCAGATAAGGCATTAGAATAACCAGCTAATTGACGGCATTTACCATTTGAATCGCTGATATCAATTTGCTTTACGTTAGGATTACGGCGAATATGCAGATAGCAATCATTATCCGTATTTGTCATCTGAATTTTAACTGTATCCAACTTTGTATTGGAAATATGAATCACTGTTGCTTTGCAATCCATCAACTTGAATTTACCTTTCAAACTAGTAACTCCGGCGATAGTTGGATACCATTTATTATCATCAGCATTGGTTGTCCATGTCAAACTACTTGTTCTTCCATTGAATGGTGCATCCATTTTTACACATACTCCAAATACTGTTTCAGCATAAGTTGCACTATGGCTCAACCAGATTTTACCTTCGGCATTAAGCCATGTATTCATATCATCCCATGAGAAACCATTACGGTTGATATCAATACCCATTACTTCGGCATTGCATTTGCCTTCTACAGCTGATGGTTGTTTAAAAAAAGCGGCGTAGTCAGCAACTTCTTGTGCATTAAAACTCCATTGTTGTGCCCATCCTGTGAGGACACTAAAAGAGACTACAGCAATTGCCATAACTCTTTTACTAAACATAGTAATACTTTTCATAAGCGTACATGCTAAAAGGTTGATAAATAATTAATGAATAAATAAAATGTAATTGTATAAATCGTTTGTATAATCAATCATATGTTATACTATACCTGACCATCGGCTGATAGAGCATTTTTAGTGACAGTTATGTAGCCTTATGATCATCTATAGGTTAAGACAAAATGTATGTACGAGAGGGTAGTCTAAATATGATTTATTTTAAAAATTAATTATTATACTCTGAATTCGACCTCTGAGCTATCGTATTGCTAGTTTTACGAACGGTTTATATAGCAAACCTCCCTTAGTCCATGATAGAAGTTATCTTAGGATAAGGGAGGCGAATTACTCTGATATAGATTAAATCAATTAAATAGATAGGGCATTTTTCCTATCCAGTTCATTCCTTTATGATGGGTCTCCGATATTGTTTTGTTTTCGAAATATGTAATTACATCTATGGTTTGAGGTAAGTTAACATGAATAGTTTTGATTATAGCTTCATAAGGATAGACATGCAATGCTCCATCAGAATATAAGGCCTTACAATTCCAACTTTCTATATTACCATTCTTATCCACTAGTACATAAGCAGTGGTTAAGGCACACTCTTCCATGGCTTTGAATATTTCCTGTACTGTGTTATCTCCAGCGCCACCTGTTTCTCCAAAGAAACAAACTTTGTCATCTTCCTCTGGTCTGAGCCAAGGACTTATCATGTCCAGATATTGTTCACCTACAGTTATGTCCGTATAATTGATTTTCTTTCCCTCTATTGAACTACATATTTTACCTTCTATATAGGGATCAGTTACAAATGCCCACCGTAAATTGCCTTTCCAATCCATGATCTGAGCACAAGCTCCTAGTGTGTTCATGAAGCCATACAGATACTGCTTTTCGCCTGTCAGTAAATATAGATAATAGGATGCGTAAATCTTCCAAGCTGTCCATCCATGTGGTGAACTCATTGCCTGATTAGGTACAAAATATATATCTAACGCTTCCCAATACCTCAAGGTACCACCTCTCATTCTTGAGTCGGGAATGATGTTTTGTTCCAAGCAGTTATGTTTGTTCATCAAGTAGGCTGCTGCGTCAGTATAGGCTTGCTTCAGTTTCATATCATCTTGCTCCAGAAGTGCACGTAGAGCTAGCTGTAGCGCACTGCAACTGATCATTCCATCCTCAAATGTCATATCACCTTCAGTTTGAATATCGTCTCGTCTTTCCAGAAGATCTTCTATAGCTCGATAGGCAGAGTCTTTATGCCTATCATAACGTTCTTTCCAGATAGGATCATTTTCAAATTGTTTTTCTGCGGCAGCCAATTCCAACATTGATTTTGCTGGATATATCACGGCTGTATAATGAACCCCTTTTGATCTATAGGAACCATCATCTGCTTGGATTCTTTCCGTGCATAGATAGTCTGCCACTTTAGAAGCTTTCTCAAGATAGGCTAGATTTCCTGTACTTTCCCATAAATCTACTAGCATTCCAATAAGTGATGAAAAGTTTTGAACACGATCAGGTTGACACGCTTCATTTGGTGTCCAGTTCACGGTATCTATAAATTGATTGAGAGTTCGGTTAAATCTATCTTCTAGCGCCCTGTCTTGTGAATCGGGAAAGTGGCGTGATGCTAGAAAAGCTGTGTAGTATCCGTAAAAGGTTTCACACGAGTTAGAGAAAATCGGCGGATATTTAGCAACAAAATCACGAGCGTTTTTCATATACCATGACCATGGATTTAATACACTCACACATGCTTCTGCTTTCTTTCCACATAAAGTTTCTACTTCTATCTTATATATACCCTTTATGTTGGGCAGGGTGAATTTACTACTATAAATACATTGTGCATATTCGATAGGCTTTAGTTCAAGCACTTCTCCATCGGGATAGACAACTGAGATGCTACTTGGCATTGTTTGGCTATTTACCTTCAAGGTTATCTCTTCGCCTTCCATTACCGAATATCTATCACATTCAATCAATGGCACATCGACCCATTTCGTAATCAATGGTTTAATATCCTCCAATGTGGGAATTACTCCCAGGTGTATAGTCCACGTTTTTTCTTCCCCAACCTCTAGTGTTTCCAGGTGTTGTGGATGTCGTTGTGGAAGAGGACCTTGATGTAGCAAATCTAAGCTAGCTGTTTTGATTTGGTGTCCCCACTTCCAATCCATTCTACCTTCATAAATATAATTTAGTGCATAAGAGGCAACTGGTTCTGCTATGGCAATCCCTAATATCGATTGTTTGGGTGACATGAAATACCCCCAAGCGAAATCTTTCTCGCAGCGTAATAGAGTAGGGAAATGCTTATCGTCCCAATCCGGGAAAGTTTTCATTTCGGAGTCTACACCTAGAATGAGGCGTATTCGCTTTTTGGTTATAGACCTATCACTCCGATTTGCTAATTTACATTTCACTATTAAATGATCTTCCTCCATTATATACTGAATAGCATAATAAATAGAGTCGACCAATGATTCAAAGGTAAATGGATCATTAGATGGATGAAGTTCAATATTTTCCCAAGAAGGGCCTGCGTGCGCATCATTTCTGAAATAAATAATTTTGCACGTGCTATCGCTATAGTGCCGATATTCAGTGATTATGCCATTGTTTTTGTTGATATCTGCTTGCCAATTACTTTTTTTCCCAATTAGCGTTATTGTGGACGTGTCTGTGGCGCATAGCAATCCAATGTTACCTACCCATATGGTTGCAATGAGTAAGCAACGAAAAATACTGCCTAGTTTTTTCATGCTCTTATTAGATGTTGAAGTTTTAAAGATGTAGTCCAGATATAGGGTTACGGTATCTACATTCGGATGATTAGTGGAAAATTTCTACTGATTTCTTCTGTAAGTCATATTGATATCTAAATTTGTTAGTAGCCGACATTACTTCCATTATTTGAATGATATTATCACTTTCGATAGTTATATCTCCATAAAAGGTAAGACTTTTTAAATCATCGCTTTGAAAAATGATATTTATATCAAATGCACGCTCTAATATTTTGGCGATATTTCCGAGCTTCTCTTCATTTAAGAAGACATCATCATAGATCCATGCATTCATATATTCGGTATCCATATCCTTTAAAGTTAGAATACCACTTTTCTTGTTGCAGATGATAAATTCTTTGGGTTTTAGAATGATGGGTTTGTTATATCGTATTTCCGAAAAGCTGACAGAGCCTTCGAGTAGCGACACTCGCATCTCATCATCTTCGAGATAGTTGCGAACATTGAATTTGGTTCCCAATACCTCTACAGCTGTATTTCCCGAAGTCACGACCAATGGCAAATCTATATTTCTGTTAATCTCAAAATATCCTTCTCCCTCTAATTGTAAGTCTCTGTTGGAAACCCCGAATAGATTATTATAGGTTAATTTTGATGCTGCATTGAGCCATACCACACTGCCATCTGGTAATTCAAGTTTGGCTTTGGCCCGCCTAGGTGCTTCGGCGATATAGACAAGAATTTCTGGTGTTTTGGCATTATCAACTCCCCATTTTAGAAAGTAGCCTGCTGTAAATACCACAACAATACAAGCTGCATATGATATAAAATTTTTGAGTATATAGTTCTTTTTAGCTGTTTTTGATTGGTTGGTTCTCCGTTTAAATCTTTGATAAGCATCTTCTTTATGGTATTGCTTATCTGGTTTGGATACATTTGAAAGTAACCAAATATCTTCAAAATTCTTGAAATAAGTTTTATTCTCCTGAGATTCACTTACCCATTGGCGTAAGTATTGCAAATCCTCCGAAGTTATAGTCCTTTCTAGAAATGAAAGGATCAATCCATCAATATCTTTTCTGTTTTTTTCCATACCTATACCTTTAAGACAACTTTGTTTGGTGTAAGGGTAGTGTCATTATGAAATTTAATGAACAAAAATAGTTAAAAAAGCGTGAGAATTATTATACTCATCACCATATAATCTTCTAATTTTACGCGTAAATGTCCCAGAGCATTTTTCATATGATACTTCACCGTATTGATTGATATATTCAGTTCAGATGCTATTTCCTCATATTTTTGATTATCATAGCGGCTCATTTTAAAGATCTTACTACATTCTAGGGGTAATTCGTCGATTGTTTTTTCAATCTTATCAATCAACTCCTTTTCTAGCATTCCATCTAGTGGGTGCTTTTCTTCTATGAAAAACAATTCCTCTATGGCATTACTGTCCTGGTATTTATCAATGCTGACTTCTCGTCGTACATATTCTTGTTGCAGATGGTTGATACATCTATTGCGCACACTTCTCACGAGGTACGACTTTAGTGTATAGGTAATTTCTAATTTTTCTCTTATTTCCCAGAGATTATAGATTATGTCTCCTACTATCGTCTCGGCTAAATAGCCATCCTTCAAATAACTATCGGCTATTTTACATAAATAGTCGTAGTATTTGTCATAAATAAAACGAAATGCTTCTTCTTCGTTTTTCTTCAAATGCAATATGATATTACTATCATTAATTGAAGTATCATTTTTATGCCATATATCCATAGTAAGACAGTCTTTTTTTTGACTTGTTTTTGAATTTGCTAATCTTGATAATGTGCTTCTTCAAAATTAATTAAATTATTATTCCCATTATCACAAGTGGTTAGATTAATTGTATTTATCAAAATAAAACAAAAATCTAATTTTACTTAAGAATATTGCGATGTGTGATAAAACAGGCTCTTAATATGAAGAAAAAGCATATCAGGCGGTGCTATTTATGGCTTCAAATGTATTTCTATTTCTTGTATTAGCTTGTTTCAAATGTATTAAATGTTTAAAAGGTCTAATAATATAGTTATTTGACTAACTATTCAATATATCTATGACAAATTAAAGATGTTTTAGGGTAGTGAGATTTAGGAATATTTTTGAAAAAGAATAGTTGATATACTATAATGTTTAAATCTTAGTTATAAAGTAGTGAAACCTAAAAAAACATCTATTACTCATATGCCATACTTAAATATTTCTTTTATTATTTCATCTCTGCACCAAAGAGTTCTTTGTGCCGTGATTCTTACTCTTTTTCCTATACTCTCTATTTATGCTCAATCTGCGCCTCTTTTAGATCATCCACGCTTACTTTTTACATCCAACGACGAAGTCCGAATAAAGGCTATGCTTGATAATAATGAACAGGCTGAAAGTCTGGCTCAATTCATGTTAACACAGGCTGATTCTTTATTGGGGTTAGAGCAAATCCCTTTTGCATTAGACCAATATGGTGCATTATTAAAGACCTCACGCAAATATGTCTTTCGTTTAGGCACATTATCTTTGGCTTATCGTCTGACTCATGATACGAAATATGCAGATAAAGTAAATGAAACACTTCTTTGGGTATGTCATTATCCCGATTGGAATCCAAAACACTTTCTCGATACAGCCGAGATGAGTGCTGGAGTGAGTATAGCTTATGATTGGCTGTATGATGTTCTTCCAGCAGCGACAAAACAGCTTGTTCGAGAATGTCTGTACCAACGTGCTATTACTATAGTGTTAGATGAATACGCTAATGGAAGAACTAATAGTTGGGCGAAGCGTGAGAGTAATTGGAATGTGGTGTGCAATGCCGGCATGCTTTTAGCCGCCCTAGCTGTATCCGAAGATTATCCTGCCGAATTGGAAACCATCATTGAAGAATCTGCCAAATACCTTCCCAACTGTCTACGGCATTTTGCTCCTGATGGAGTGTGCTATGAAGGTCCAGCCTATTGGGGATATACCGTATCCTACTTGTCGCTTTATTTAAAGGCTCTAGCTGATAACTATAATGATGATGCTGGCTTATCTGCTTTATCAGGCTTAGAACATACAGCGGACTATTACATCAATACACTAACTCCTACTGGGCACCGTTTTAATTATGGTAATGCAAATTTAAATGAGATTCTAAATACTCCCTCATTTTTCTTTTTTAGCCATCATTATAATAAACCTCATGTAGCGCAGTGGTATAGGAACGAATTAAAATGCATAATGAACAACTATGAAGCTTTGCATCAATTATTTTTTTTGGCTCTTCCATGGTATGATGATAGTAAAACAGACAATGCCATTATCATACCTCGTTTGAAGATTTTTCGTAATGCCATTAACGACTTACTGGTGCTCAACGGTGATCGGAAACAATCTGGTGCTCTGTATTTGATTGCTAAAGGTGCACAGCCCATGAAGGCCCATCAGCATTTAGACGCGGGTACTTTTATCCTGGAAAGTGATGGAGTGTGTTGGATTGACGATTTAGGTGCAGACGATTATAATCTACCTGGCTTCTGGGATTATAAACCTTCGGGCGAACGTTGGAAATATTTTCGCAATAATAATTTCTCGCATAACACGCTTAGTATTAATGGTGCTTTGCAAAATGCGGCAGGAAGGGCTTTTGTAAGTCATGTTGATACGTGTGGCCTGATATCCTCCGCGACCATTGACATGACCTCTCTTTATGGTGATGAGGCGGATTCTGTTAAACGAACGTTTTGTTTAATTGATGATTATACAATAAAAATTTTCGATGCGATTGACTTGAAAGATAGTACTTCGTTAGTAACCTGGTCTTTTATTACTAAAGCAAAAGTTAGCTTAGCGGCGAATAGAGTAGTTTTAAGCAAAGATGATCGACACTTCTATATAGATATATTATCACCTGTTGGGGCAGTCTTTGCTTCGTACTGTCCATCATCTTCTTTCGAGGGTGAAATACCGATAGAAGGATTTACAGTGGTATATGCGGAATGTGAATTTACAGATGCGCCAGTAAAAATAATAGTACGACTATCCAGTAGACCATAGTCAGCTGAATAGATTTAAGAAAAACAATAATAAGAAAAAAACGCTAACTACTTATTGAATAAGTGATTAGCGTTTAAACAAGTACTCGAAGGGGGACTTGAACCCCCACAGCCTAATGGCCAAGGGATTTTAA
>CAMTPC010000013.1 GCA_947074295.1 uncultured Bacteroides sp.
CTTTGTCAGACTTTTTGCTTTCAAAAGATTCGAATGGAGTTTTTGTATTGCGAGGCTATGCCGGTACAGGAAAAACTTCGCTTGTTGGAGCGCTCGTGAAGACCATGGACAAGCTCAAACAGAAGTCGGTATTGCTAGCCCCTACCGGTAGAGCCGCAAAGGTTTTTTCGGGCTATGCTGGACATCCAGCATTCACAATACACAAGCGGATCTATCGCCAGAAATCATTTTCTAACGAGACATCAAATTTCTCGTTGAATGATAATCTGATGACACATACTCTATATATAGTAGACGAGGCGTCGATGATCTCAAACGAAGGGTTATCGAGTAGCTCATTTGGAACAGGGCGATTGTTAGATGATCTGATACAATTTGTTTATTCCGGTCAGGGCTGTCGGTTACTACTTATGGGAGATACTGCACAGCTACCACCAGTAGGCGAAGAGTTGAGTCCCGCACTTTTTCCAGATGCCCTACGGGGTTATGGTCTTACTGTGTGGGAAACAGAATTGACACAAGTAGTGCGACAGGACCAGGATTCGGGTATATTATGGAACGCTACACAACTTCGCCACATGCTTGCCGAGGAGGATTGTTTCGCCCTACCTAAGATCAAGATTAGTGGTTTCGCTGATATAAAAGCATTGCCTGGTGATGAGCTGATCGAAACACTTAACTCGTGTTACACACATGATGGGCTAGATGATACAATAGTCATCAGCCGCTCCAACAAGCGTGCCAATATTTATAACAATGGAATACGTAATCAAATCCTTTATAGAGAAGACGAGCTTAATACAGGCGATTGGTTAATGGTAGCCAAGAATAATTACTACTGGACAGCTGGCCAAAAGGAAATAGACTTTATAGCCAATGGCGAAACAGCCGTGGTGCGGCGAGTGCGACGCACGCGCGAGATGTACGATTTCCGGTTTGCCGATGTTACACTGGCCTTCCCCAATTATGACGACTTAGAAATAGAAGTGGTTTTGCTGTTAGACACATTACACAGCGAAGCTCCTGCCCTACCTCGCGATGCTGCCGACAAACTATTTCATGCGATACTAGAAGACTATGCAGACATACCACTGAAACGCGATCGTATGAAGAAGATGAAAGAAGATCCCTACTATAATGCTCTACAAGTGAAATACGCTTATGCTGTGACTTGCCATAAAGCTCAAGGGGGCCAATGGAAAAATGTTTTCCTCGATCAAGGCTACCTTTCAGAAGAATACCTGACACCCGACTATTTCCGATGGCTATATACAGCCTTTACCCGTGCAACAGGTACACTATATTTAGTGAACTATCCCAAAGAACAGTTAGAATGATAAAGGCATAAAAAAACGGTTACTGCGCCTTTAAAGCACAATAACCGTTTTGTTTATATTGATGTGACTATTATAAACCAGCCAATTCAATCACTTTATCAACTGCAGCATTCAGCCCATCAGAATTTTTTCCACCTGCCGTAGCGAAGTGAGGCTGACCACCGCCGCCACCTTGAATCAACTTAGCTGCTTCCTTCACCAAGTTACCAGCCTTCAGACCATCTGCAACTAAGTTGTCACTGATCATCACAGTCAACATTGGTTTGCCATGATCTTCGGTACCAGCTACAAAGAACAAGTTTTCTGTTATCTCACCGCGCAATTGGAAGGCGATATTCTTAACAGCTTCGGCTGGCATTGGAGCACAAAGTTTAATGATCTTTACACCATTCACTTCTTGAATATTGCTCAATAAATGCTGCTTGATAGTAGCCTCTTTCTCCTTCATGAAGTCTTCTACTTGCTTCTTCAAACCAGCGTTCTCTTCGATGAATTTGCGAATAGCGACTCCCAAGTCAGGTACATTGTTGAACAATGCTTTCAGATCAGAAAGAGTATCTTGCACTGTATCTATCATGTTCTCTACACGTTCACCAGTGAAAGCTTCGATACGACGCACACCAGCTGCAACAGAGCTTTCCGAAACAATCTTCAACATACCGATGCAACCAGTTGCCGCAGCATGAGTACCACCACAAAATTCGATAGACTTACCGAATTGGATGACACGCACTTCATCGCCATACTTCTCGCCGAACAAGGCAATAGCACCAAGTTCTTTTGCATCTTCGATAGGAATGCTGCGATATTCCTTCAAAGGTATATTCTCTCGAATCTTTTCATTTACCAAGTGTTCTACCTGACGCAATTCCTCAGATGTCACTTTTTGAAAATGCGAGAAATCAAAACGTAGTGAATCTGGCCCTACCAACGAGCCTTTTTGCTCTACATGTTCGCCAAGAACCTCGCGAAGTGCATTGTCCAACAAGTGTGTAGCAGTGTGGTTAGCTGCACAAGCCAAACGTTTGTCTAGATCTACACAAGCCATCATTGGTGCATCTAAGTGCTCTGGCAGCTTCTTAGCTATGTGTACAGGAAGGTTATTTTCTTTTTTAGTATCGATGATTTCGATAGTTTCAAATTCGCTAACCAACACCCCAGTATCACCCACCTGACCACCGCTTTCGGCATAGAAAGGAGTATAGTCTAATACCAATTGGTAGTAAGTGTTATTTTTTTGTTTCACTTGACGGTAACGCAAGATAGAAACTTCATATTCTGTATAATCGTAGCCTACAAACTCTGTAGTACCTTCTTTCAGTGTGATCCAGTCGCCTGTTTCTACAGCAGCAGCATTACGAGCACGTTGCTTTTGTTGCTCCATCTCGGCAGTAAACTCATCCAAGTTTACAGTCATATTGTTTTCGCGAAGAATCAATTCCGTAAGATCAAGTGGGAATCCAAATGTGTCATATAAGGTAAAGGCATCTTTCCCGCTGATCTCTGTTTTTCCACTAGTCTTTGTATCGGCCATTGTTTTGTCCAAAAGGCGTATACCTGTTTCAAGTGTGCGCA
This sequence comes from uncultured Bacteroides sp., assembly GCA_947074295.1. Classification (GTDB taxonomy): domain Bacteria; phylum Bacteroidota; class Bacteroidia; order Bacteroidales; family Bacteroidaceae; genus Bacteroides. The sequence continues at coordinate 2,913 of CAMTPC010000013.1, forward strand.
AGAAAGACTCTTCTTCTTCCTTAATTACTTTCTCGATAAGGCCTTGCTGTGCCACCAATTCAGGATAAGCATCACCCATACTATCGATCAAAACAGGAATAAGTTTATAGATGAAGGCATGTTTTTGACCTAAGAATGTATATCCATAACGCACAGCACGACGCAAGATACGACGAATCACATAACCAGCCTTAGCATTCGAAGGTAATTGACCATCAGTAATCGAGAAAGCGATAGTACGAATATGATCCGCAATCACACGCATAGCGATGTCTTGCTGTAAATCCTTGCCATATTCTGTTCCAGCCATCTTAGCGATAGCTTTTAGCATAGGTTGGAAAACATCCGTATCATAGTTAGAAATCTTACCTTGCAAAGCCATACACAAACGTTCGAAACCCATACCAGTATCGATAACTTTTGCTGGAAGCGGCTCTAAGCTTCCATCAGCTTTGCGATTGTATTGCATGAACACGAGGTTCCATATCTCAATCACTTGTGGATGGTCATGATTCACTAAGTCGCGTCCGGAGATAGCCGCACGTTCATCGTCTGAACGAAGGTCAATATGAATTTCCGAGCAAGGACCACAAGGACCAGTATCACCCATTTCCCAGAAATTATCTTTTTTGTTACCATTGATGATATGGTCGACAGGTAGATGTTTTTCCCATATAGAAGCTGCTTCATCATCGCGCTGTAAACCTTCTTCAGGACTACCTTCAAAGACAGTGGCATACAAACGTCTTGGATCTAGTTTCAGCACATCGACTAGATATTCCCAGGCCCAGTCGATAGCTTCTTGCTTAAAATAATCGCCGAACGACCAATTGCCTAGCATTTCGAACATAGTGTGGTGGTATGTATCGTGTCCCACCTCTTCCAAGTCATTGTGCTTACCGCTTACGCGAAGACATTTTTGAGAGTCAGCAATACGGGCAAACTTGATAGGCTGATTGCCTAGAATAATATCTTTGAACTGATTCATACCCGCATTGGTAAACATCAGGGTAGGATCGTCTTTAATCACCATCGGAGCCGAAGGTACTATTTGATGTCCTTTCGATTCGAAGAAATTCTTGAATGAATCTCTGATTTCTTTTGCAGTCAACATAACGTATATATCTATTGTTGAGGTTAATATTCTTGAAAAAACTGTGCAAAGATAGCTCGTTTTTACTACTTTTGCCTAATCATTATCTGAAATATTTCCTAAGATGCGCAAAGTTTACTATGTATATAACCCACGCACAGAGACATACGACCGAGTTTACCTCACCGTACGACAGCGTGTTTTCAACTTCGTTAAACGATTGCTATTTGGAATGGGTCTGGGAGCAGGCAGCTTTTTGATCTTTTTCTTCATCTTTGGTTCACCTTCCGAAAAAGAGCTTCGTATAGAGAATAGTCGTATTTTAGCACAATACAATGTTTTGTCGCGCCGTTTAGACGATGCATTAGAGGTCCTTGAAGACATTCAACTTCGCGATGATAACCTCTATCGCTTCATCTTCCAAGCCGAACCTATATCGCCAGCTATCCGCACAGCAGGTTATGGAGGTACTAATCGTTATGAAGAACTTTTAGGAATGGCCAATTCCGAACTTGTGGTTAACACTACTCAAAAGATGGATCTTCTAAATAAACAACTTTACATACAATCCAATTCTTTTGATGATGTGATTGATATGATGAAGAATAATGATCAGATGTTGAAATCAGTTCCAGCGATTCAACCCGTATCTAACAAAGACTTAAAGAAAACGGCATCGGGATATGGTATGCGTGTCGATCCTATATATGGTACTCCTAAATTTCATGCAGGGATGGATTTCTCCGCAAGTCCGGGTACAGAAGTATATGCTACAGGCGATGGTGTAGTAACCAAAGCTGGTTGGGAAAAAGAATACGGAAATATAGTCGAAATCGATCATGGTTTCGGATATGTCACCAAATATGCTCATTTAAAGAGCTTCGATGTGAAGCCCGGACGCAAAGTAGTTCGTGGTGAAGTAATTGGCGGAGTAGGCAGTACTGGTAAAAGTACAGGGCCTCACTTGCACTATGAGGTGATCTATAAAGGGAAGCATGTCAATCCTGTAAACTATTACTTTATGGATCTCAGTGCTGATGATTACGACAAAATGATTCAGCTAGCTAACACACATGGAAAAGTATTAGATTAAAAGAGTATGACCATCTTAAAAACGCCTAAGAACCTAAAGCTCTATCGCACAATTGCGGAAGTTGCAGATGAGCTGCGCCTCCAACAATCCACTTTGCGGTATTGGGAGAAAGAATTTCCACAAATCAAACCCAAGACCAATGGAAGAGGGGTAAGACATTATCGTGATGAGGACGTGCAAACGCTCAAGCTGATTCACCACCTCGTGAAAGAACGTGGAATGACACTACAAGGAGCACGCAAAAAATTAGAAGACAACAAAGAGCAAACCGCACAGAACCATGCAATCGTTCAACGACTATTGCGGATTAAGGAAGAGCTACTCGAGATTCGAAAAGAGCTGGACCGCCTTCCCGACACAGATATTGTAGCCGGATAGAATTAGGATTCTACCCGGTTGACAGTCTTGATATGTTCAATTCTGCGAAGGTTTTCTATTATTGTCCGTACATCATTCACATCGTGAACCCAAAGCTGTATCTTTCCTTCGAAAATACCCTCATTGGACTCGATATTAAACTTACGGATATTCACATTGAGTTGTCGTGATATTATTTGTGTCACCTCATTTATCAACCCCACATGATCGATACCTTTGATATATATTGATACCAAGAAAGTCAAGGTCTTGTGTGTATCCCATTCTGTAGCAATGATGCGATTACCAAAACTACTCTTCAGTTTGGCAGCCACGGGACATTGTCTTTTATGAATTATCACTTGACCATTCTCATCTAAATAGCCCAAAACATCATCACCTGGAATAGGTTGGCAACAGTCTGCCATGACATACTTCTTTTGGAGCTCATCCTCAGTGAGCTTAAGAATCTTTTTAGTATTGATCTTTTCTTTCTCATCCTCGACCTTGTCATCAGTCTGAGCATCTTTAGCTTTCTCCTTACCGCTACCAAACGAGAAAGTTAGCAGTTTCTTCCAGTTTCCACCTTGCTTTTCTTTCAACACATTGCGTTCGATATCACCCAATACGACAGTCTTGTTCCCAATTGCCACTAGCAGCTCTTCTTCATTTTTGAAGTTATGAAGCTTACGCAATTTCTCCAGTGCATTGCTGTCAGGACGAATTTCCTCAGCTACTAGAAAATTCTTAAGCAGTATTTCTCCGTCTTTTTGGTTCACTTTGCGCTCTTTACGGAGGATGGTTGCTATTTTGGCACGTGCACGCGCCGTCGTTGCAAAAAGTTCCCATTGCGGCTGCACTCGTTGTGATTTGGACGTCAACACTTCCACCTGATCACCACTTTGCAGCTTATGGCTGAGGGGCACCAATTTATGGTTAACCTTTGCACCTATACAATGACTGCCTATATCAGTGTGTAAAGAGAAAGCAAAGTCTAGAGCAGTAGCATTCTGTGGTAAAGTCTTCAGCTCACCTTTTGGAGTGAATACAAATATCTCCGAAGCAAACAGGTTCAGTTTAATCGTATCTAAGAAGTCGATAGCGTCTGGTTGCGGATCATCCAATATCTCCTTAACCGTCTTCAGCCATTTCTCCAATTCACCTTCATCCTCGCTACCGCCACCATCTTTATACTTCCAGTGTGCAGCAAAACCTTGCTCCGCGATATCGTTCATACGTTCGCTACGGATTTGCACTTCAATCCACTGCCCATTATTGGCCATCAGTGTTACGTGTAGCGCTTGATAACCATTTGATTTGGGATGGCTCACCCAGTCTCGCAGACGGTCTGGGTGTGGTTTATAGATCTTTGATATAGATACATAGATATCAAAAGCATCATTCAACTCCTCCTCCTCATTACGAGGTTCAAAGATGACCCGAACGGCTAGAATATCGTAAATCTCTTCGAACGGCAAGTGTTTGGTTTGCATCTTATTCCAGATGGAATAGATAGACTTAACACGTGCCACGATACGATATTTAATACCCATCCTATCTAGTTTCACACGAATTGGTGCGGTAAATTCTTGAAATACCTTATCACGTTCGGCGGCAGTAGCCTTAAGTTTATCCCTGATATCCTCGTATTCTTCAGGATGCTCATATTTAAAGCTCAGATTTTCTAGTTCTGTCTTAATCTTATATAAACCTAGGCGATTAGCCAATGGAGCATAGATATAAAGAGTTTCTCCAGCTATCTTATATTGTTTACTGGGAAGCATTGCGCCCAAAGTACGCATATTGTGAAGACGGTCGGCTATCTTTATCAGGATGACACGTATATCGCTCGACATGGTCAACAAGAGTTTCTTAAAATTCTCGGCCTGTGCAGATGCGCGGTCGCCGAAAATACCTCCTGAAATCTTGGTCAGTCCGTCTACGATCTGTGCGATCTTTGTGCCGAATATATTTTCTATATCCTCAACCGTATAGTCTGTATCCTCCACTACATCATGCAGTAGCGCTGCACAAATAGAAGTAGATCCCAATCCTATTTCACTGCACACAATTTGGGCCACCGCTAGCGGGTGCATAATATAAGGCTCACCCGAACGGCGTTTGATACCTTTGTGCGCTTGATTTGCAAAGTTAAAAGCTTTTGTAATAATTTCAACACGTTTTCTATGTTTCGTATTAAGATAATTATTAAGCAGCTTCTGAAATTCCTGATTGATCAAATCTTCCTCAGAAATAGTTTTAGGGAGTATATTATTATCCATAGAACATTCGTTTAAGAATAGAAAGAAAAAATACGCCTATCTATATCAACGATTAAGAAAATTTATTGTTTATAAATTTTCAAATTCTTCCCTGCCGCAATACGTGTATTAGTCATTCCATTCCAACTTTGAATCTGTTTGACTGTCACATTATATTTAGCAGCAATTACCGAAAGTGTTTCACCATTGGCGATTTTATGATTGATTAATGTACCTGATCCCACTGTAGGTTCAGGTCTTGGCGTGTTTGTTTTAGAAGCAGTAACCGGTACCACTGTAGCCACCCGTCTATTTCTGAAGAGTTCATCAGAACGGTGTGCATAAATCGTATCTTGACGATCCAAGAAAAGACTCACTTTCTCGAGCGGTAAACGTACGATTGCTTCTTTAGCATCGCCTGGTATTATCTCGCGCTTATATTGAGGGTTCAGGCTTTTTATTTGTTCCAAGCTGATATCACAAATATCAGCAATTTGCTTGAAATGTAGCTTTTTGCTTACTTGAATTGTATCCGTATGCTCAGGAATGTCTGTCTCCATCGGGCAGATATTATGATCACAATAGTAGTTCATCACATAGTTGATAGCGATAAAGCCCGGTACATATCCACGTGTTTCTTTTGGAAGATAATTATAGATTTTCCAGTAATCGGTCTCACCTTTAGCACGTCGTATAGCCTTATTCACATTACCAGGTCCGCAGTTATAGGCAGCCAGCACCAGATTCCAATCTTTATATATATCATACAAATCCTTTAAATGGCGAGCAGCTGCCCATGATGATTTAATAGGATCACGTCGCTCATCCACCAAGCTATTCGAGTCCAGTCCATAAAGCTTACCCGTTGTAATCATGAATTGCCACAATCCCGAAGCGCCTGCACGAGATGTAGCCGCAGGGTTCAAGGCCGATTCGATGATAGGTAGATATTTCAATTCGAGGGGTAAATTGTAGGCATCTAGCGCCTCTTCGAAGATAGGAATATAGAAGTTGCTAGCACTCAGCATAAAAGCCACATGATTGCGCAAGCGCCCTGTATACATGTCGATAAACTTACGAACGATCTCATTGTAAGGCATCTCCATGACAGCCGGAATACGTGATAGGCGATCAATGTATATCGAATCACTGAATTCTGGGTTTATCGTAGATGTTTCGCAATCCTTACCCAAACTGATATAGTTTTTTGCCTTCCAATCATTAAGAAGACTGTCTAGCGGATAAGTCATGCTAGTGGGTAGCATTATTTCTTCATGGCGCTCCACGCCATCTTCATTTATCACGACTTCAACGCTTTGCGCCATTGTCGTGTAAGATATAGTCGCTGAGAGGAAAAATATAGAAGTTAAGAGTTGTCTAAGTTTAAAAGTTCTGTTCATTGTCAATATTTGAGTTTTCTAAAAATTAAAATCTAAAACTACATTGCACACCTACTGAGCGCGTATTGTAGCCATGTGTATTATTTATGATAGTAGGTTCAAGTCGCAAACTTAGGTCAGGACCGATATCAAAGTTCGAAAGTTCTGCATCTACATAGGCATCTACAATAGAAATCAGATAAACGCCAATAATTGCGAAAATACTCAAGTCACGATAACGTCTGAACATATCTTTTCGCTTTCGTATCAGTTCCTTCAACTGTGCTTCAGAATAGTTGGATAAGCGATTTGGCAACAAATCCAAGAAGCTATTTGTATTAGGGTCATCATCCATGATGTCTAGATAGGCTTGCGAATAGTCGCTATACATTTGTCCATTCCAACTTAAGGCATAAGCACATCCTGCAAATCCTCCATAGATGATAGGTAATTTCCAGAATTTACGATTATAGATTTGTCCTCCACCCGGAAACACCACTGCATACCATGTAGCTTTAGTGGGGTTGGGTGTCCAAATCTTGCGTGGAGGTTGTTGTGTCAACGCGGGTGGTGTAAACACCACACTATCCTGAGGTTGTTCCACGGCAAATGTCGATTCTAGTTCCTCCAGTGCCTTACGGTTGGCCTCTTCGATGCTATCAATAGCATTTTGGGTCTCGAGTGCCATTTTTTCTAGGGAGTCGATAGGTAGTGGAACTATTGAATCTTGCAATAAGATCGGCGTTGTCTGGAGTAAGGAGTCGTTCTCCGCCAACTGATCGATACGGTTGCGTCGTGCCCTTGCTTTTGGTGCTTCCCGCACAGTTATCGAATCCTGCACCACATCCTCTATTGGAGTTTGGCTATAAGAGACATCAATCCCTGCTATCTGCAAAAAACAAAATAGCAGGGTTATGACGGTGAGCCTGTATGATTGAAATTTACTACTCATTCCTTCTTTAACGTATCAAGTATTCCGATAATTCGTTCCAGTTCCTCTTCATTATTAAAAGGAATACTGATTTTTCCATTCCCCTTCTCGGTATAAGTCATTTGTACCTTTGCATGGAAGAAGTTAGAAAGATGCTTTTTCAGTGTCACGAATTCTTCGGGTAGTTTAGGTTGTTTCGCTGCAAGTTTTTTTCCTTTACTATTCACAGCCTCTCCCTCATTAATAGCTTTCACCAACTCCTCCACTTTTCGTACCGAGTAGCCATGATTTACTATTTCCTCCAGAAGAGATATTTGCAGTTTAGGGTCAGCTATAGCAATCAGTGCACGCGCATGCCCCATATCTATTTCTTTATTTTGCAAAGCCATCTGCACAGGCGCAGGCAGCTTAAGCAAGCGCAGGTAGTTGGCAATTGTGGTGCGTTTCTTGCCCACCCTTTCACTTAGACGTTCCTGTGTCAATTCATATTGCTCTATCAGGTGCTGATAGGCCAGAGCTATCTCCACTGCATTTAAGTCCTCGCGCTGAATGTTTTCGATGAGAGCCATTTCCATCACATTCTCATCGCTCGCCGTGCGTATATAGGCAGGGATTGTAGTCAATCCTGCCAGTTTAGAAGCACGATAGCGACGTTCACCCGCTATGATTTGATACGTATCATTCTCCAAGTCACGTAGTGTGATGGGTTGTATGATTCCTATTTCCCCTATAGAGGTCGCCAATTCCATCAACGCATCCTCATCAAACTCATGGCGGGGCTGGTTGGGGTTGACAACTATTTTTTCAATATCAATTTCGTTGATAGACGAAGATCCAGACGTAATCACCTCGTCCATAGACAGTAAGGCATCCAATCCGCGCCCTAGGGCATTTCTTTTTTGTGTGGCCATTTTGTTTCTTCGTTTATTTACTATTTCTGCTTATAATTTCTTTCGCCAATGCCAGATAATTCTTTGCGCCGGCCGAATCTGCATCATACAAGATAGTGGGCAGCCCATAGCTAGGCGCTTCACTTAGTTTGACGTTGCGTTGAATCACAGTTTTGAACACCAGCTCCTGGAAATGTTTCTTCACCTCTTCGTAAATTTGATTGGCTTGGCGTAGACGCGAATCATACATAGTCAACAAAAAGCCTTCAATCTCCAGCACCGGATTCAGTTTCGATTTAATTATTTTGATCGTATTGAGCAGTTTACTGATACCTTCGAGTGCGAAGTATTCGGCCTGAACCGGAATAATCACCGAATCAGCAGCAGTAAGTGCATTAATTGTTATCAGCCCCAATGATGGCGAACAATCAATAAGAATATAGTCATATTCCGCCTTCAGTGGTGTAAGTACTTCCTTCAGGATCTTCTCTCTATTGGGCAGATTGAGCATTTCAATTTCAGCGCCTACCAAGTTGATATGCGAAGAAACGATCTTCAGCAAATCTAGTTCGGTATCATGAATAGCGCTTTTTATTTCAGCTTTATCAATGATGCATTCGTAGATAGTTGATTCTGACTGTTTGATATTCACACCAAGTCCCGAAGAAGCGTTTGCCTGCGGATCAGCATCAATCACCAGCACCTTCTTTTCCAGTGTTGCTAGCGAAGCTGCCAGATTGATCGTTGTCGTCGTTTTACCTACGCCGCCTTTCTGATTGGCCAAAGCAATTATTTTTCCCATATTGTTCTTATAATCTTTGAATCTTACTGCGAAATAAGTTATAAATCAGATGCGCACCTACGAATAGAGCCGAAGATTGCTATTTCTGTTGATAAGTCGCATGTATTGTTAATAACTGAACACCGCGCAAAAGACAACTTTATGGTTTATAGGTGCAAATATATATATTTTGTATGTAAAACCAGCCCTAATTTTCTCCTCAACTTACTAAAGATTATTGATTTGTAGTAATATTCTTTCAGCAGCTACGTCAATATTCTTTTTAAATGAAGCATTTTTTTTGCACTGTTTTGTTCATTCTTTCTTAAATTTGCCAACAATCAATAAAGTTATCATGGTTTAGTCACGGCCCAAGATGCTATTTTGCTCTTGCCTTGCCATCTGCTAAACAATATTAATGATTCGATATTATGGAGAAAAAACGTCCGCTTTTATTATTATCCAATGATGATGGAGTTATGGCCAAAGGCCTCAATGTATTGATCGATATATTACGCCCTTTAGGCGATATAGTTGTAATGGCACCCGATGGTGGCCGTTCAGGATGCGCTTGTGGCGTCACTGTGTCGCAGCCCATTCATTATCAGCTCATCAGCGAAGAGCCTGGAGTGGCCATCTATAAATGCACAGGCATGCCTGTCGACTGTGTCAAACTAGCCATGCATGCTGTACTCGACCGTACCCCTGATGTAGTGGTAAGTGGTATCAATCATGGCGACAATTCCTCTATTAATGTACATTATTCAGGCACGATGGGAGTCGTTATCGAAGGCTGTCTAAGCGGCATTCCCGCAGTGGGCTTTTCGCTTTGCGACCATCACCATGACGCTTCATTCGAACCCTTGCGCAGTTACATCTTCGACATTGTGAAAAATGTGATTGAAAAAGGTTTGCCAGCGGAAGTATGTCTCAATGTCAACTTCCCGGTGGCAGATCCTATCAAAGGCATTAAAGTGTGTCAACAAGCCAAAGGATATTGGAATCAGGAGTTTGATCCATGCCCGCGCAAGTTTGACGACAAATACTTCTGGCTGGCTGGTAGCTTTATAAATACGGATGCCAGCAATGACAAGAATGATCGCACAGCTTTGGACAACGGCTATGCCACCATTACCCCAGTAAAAGTGGATGTTACCGCCTACGAAGCCATCGAGCAGATAGAAGCCTGGTTCATTTAAACTCCATCCGATGAAATATTACCTGATTGTAGGCGAGGCCTCGGGCGACCTCCATGCTGCCGAGCTGATGAAAGCACTTAAAATCAAAGATCCTGAAGCCGAATTCCGCTTTCTTGGTGGCGACCTCATGAGTGCTGTGGGCGGCACACGCGTAAAACACTATAAGGAGATGGCCTATATGGGCATTATCCCTGTATTGCTACACCTTCGCACCATACTCCGAAACATGCGCATGTGCAAGCAGGACATTGTACAGTGGAATCCCGATGTGTTGATCTTAGTGGACTATCCAGGTTTTAATCTCAAAATAGCACAATACATACATAGCAACACCTCAATTCCTGTATACTACTATATTGCGCCCAAGATATGGGCATGGAAAGAATACCGCATCAAAAACATCAAACGCGATGTGGACCAACTCTTCTCCATATTGCCCTTTGAACTTGACTTCTTTGAGAAGAAGCACAATTACCCTATTCACTACGTGGGCAATCCGACAATGGATGAGGTGACACATTTCCTTGCAACCGATCATACCACAAAAGCAGCATTCATTGAGAGCAATAAGCTAAGCGACAAACCGATCATCGCGCTTTTGGCAGGTAGTCGCAAACAAGAAGTAAAGGACAATCTGACACGAATGATCGAAGCCGCTTCGCGTTTCAAGGAATATCAACTTGTCATAGCTGGCGCTCCATCGCTCTCCATGGATTTTTATGAACGATTTATCCAAGACAGTGACGTAAAAATCATCTTTGATCAAACCTATAACCTATTACGTTTTGCGGATGCCGCATTGGTGACTTCAGGAACAGCTACACTCGAAACCGCACTTTTCAACACGCCTCAAGTGGTATGCTACTATCTCAAATTTGGCCGTTTGTTTGCCTTTCTTAAAAAGATAGTTCTACGCGTCAAATATGTTTCGTTGGTGAATCTCATTGCCAATCATGAAGTGGTGCCCGAATTAATAGCCAATGAAATGAACAGTAAACGGGTGAGTGATGAACTGGAAGGACTGCTCTACAACAAAAGCAAGATCAAACAAATGATAGAGGGCTATGATGAGGTCAGAGAACGTTTGGGTATGGCCGGTGCACCCCAAAACGCTGCAACATTAATGGTCGAGATGCTAAGTAAAACAAAATAAAGTCAATAAAAAAAGGAACTTTTTTAGAAAGCCATGCAGTAATGCGTCAATTTTGTTATTTAATAGATATATTTCCATTATTTATTTAAATACACACATGAGACACATAGATCTTAAAACATGGCTTTTTATGGCTATCATGGCCATTGGCTTCTCGGCTTGTAACGACAATGACGGCTACTCCATCGGTGATATCGGCATTTCTTGGGCAACCGTCCACACATTGGATGATGGCAAAACATTTTATCTCGACTCGGACAACTATGGTTCATTATGGTTGGGAGGCAGTAGAGTTCCCAATTTTACTCCCAAAAATGGAGAGCGTGTAGTGGCAGTTTTCAACCCTCTTTATGACAACTACCAAGGCTACGACATGGCCATCTTGCTGGAAAGACTTTATCCAGTACTTACCAAAGATGTACTTTTCTCCACTACCGAAGATACTGAAGAGCTAGGCAACTCGCCTATTACTATTTACCAAGGACACATGTGGGTGGCTGCTGGTTATCTCAATTTGATTTATCAGCAGAACCTGCCTTCGAGCATGCCCCACTCCATCAACTTGGTATACGATGAAAACGGCGTGAATACAGATAACGAATACATCAACCTCAGCCTGCACTATAATGATAAGGATGATGTGACCAATCGTTTTGCAGCAACCAATGTATCATTCGATTTATCCGAATTAGACCTGAGCAATAAGAAAGGAATATACCTCACAATAAACTCGGCTGTAAACGGAGAAGTCCATTTGCGTATTGATATCGAAAACGGCAAAGGAGTACCCGTTACCGTGAAATAGTTGTTCTATATAATTTGCATAAAAAAAGTTGTTCCACAATCTCTTGGAGATTAACGGAACAACTTTTTTTCATATTATATCTTGGATATGTTCTACATACAAACGAAATACAGATAAACCACAGCTGCGGGTATTGCCATCAAAGAACTGTCAAAACGATCGAGCAAACCTCCATGACCTGGTAAGAATGTACCCGAATCCTTGATCTTTAGCTGACGCTTCAAAAGCGACTCTGTCAAATCACCCCACGTACCGAATACGATAATCGTCAGTGCCAAACCAATCCATTGTCCCATTGACAATTCGATAAAGAAGAAAGACAATACAATAGCGGCTATGATACATACCACACCACCACCTATAGATCCCTCCCATGATTTTTTAGGCGAAATTCGCTCGAACAGACGACGTTTGCCTATAAGTGATCCTACACAGTAAGCTCCCGAATCATTCAACCATAGGAAAATAAAAATGGTTAGAGGCAATAAAGGACTGTATCCTTCGCCTGAAAAAGCCAATACGTTGAGCAGTGCAAAAGGCAACGCAATGTACAGTTGACTGAACATGGCAAAGGCCCAGTTAAGAACAGGATTCGACTTCTTTAGATAAAGTTCGCTGATAAACAGATAGAGCAATAACAAAAGATAGGGTATGAAAACCGCATTACTATATACACCCGAACAATAGGCAAAAAATGCCAAAAACAAATAAGCACTTCCCAATGAAGTGATGTTCTTGTTGATTTCTACTCCCGAAATGCCATTGACCAATACGCCAAATTCGCGAACAGTAAAGGCAGAGATCAACAGGAATAGGCAGCCGAAGGAGAATTCGTTAAAAAGAATACATCCCACCAGCACTGCAACGAACAGCACTCCCGTGATGGCGCGTAATACAAAATTATTCTTCAATGTTGTAAGTTTGTTTTTTTATATATGGTTATGCTGATTATTCGGCTTTATCTTCTGGAGTTTTCACTTCAGTAGCATCCGTTACAGGTTTCGCTTCATCTTCTTTCTCTTCCTCGGCTTTCTCCGCCATTTCAGCAGGCATTTCCTTAGCCAAACGTTCAATCAGTCTTTTCTCGGCATCTGCAGCTTCTTTGCTTTCTTTTGCCGCCATGATTTCTTCCGAACGCGATTTCCATGGACGCTTACCAAAAATTCTTTCCAAGTCTTCAGCGAAGATCACTTCTTTCTCTATCAGAAGTTGCGTCAATTGCTGATGACCTTCTCTATTCTCTTCCAATATTTGCTTAGCGCGTGCATATTGCATGTTGATAAGAGTTTTCACTTCTTCATCAATCAATTCTGCTGTTTTCTCGCTATAAGGTTTATTGAAAGAGTATTCTTCATTGTTGTAATAGCAAAGATTAGGCAGCTTTTCACTCATTCCCAGATAAGCTATCATGCCATAGGCTTGCTTAGTCACACGCTCCAAGTCGTTCATGGCGCCTGTTGACACACGTCCTATAAACAAGTCCTCGGCCGCACGTCCACCTAAGGTGGCACACATTTCATCAAGCATTTGCTCTTTGGTAGTGATTTGACGCTCTTCGGGCAAATACCAAGCAGCTCCCAATGCACGTCCACGTGGTACAATAGTTACCTTAATCAGTGGATTGGCATACTCCAATAGCCAAGAAATAGAGGCGTGACCCGCCTCATGCAAAGCGATGGAACGACGTTCGGCTTCAGTCGTAATTTTAGTTTTCTTTTCTAAACCGCCGATGATACGGTCTACCGCATCCAAGAAGTCTTGTTTGTCAACGAACTTCTTTCCATGACGAGCGGCGATCAGTGCGGCTTCATTACATACATTAGCGATATCAGCACCCGAGAAGCCCGGTGTCTGACGAGCCAATAAATCTATATCAACACTGGTATCTATCTTAATAGGACGAAGATGTACACCAAATACTTCTTTACGTTCGTTCAGATCGGGCAAGTCTACATGAATCTGACGGTCGAAACGGCCAGCACGCAGAAGGGCTTTATCCAATACATCTACACGGTTGGTAGCAGCGAGAATGATAACACCACTGTTCGAGCCGAAACCATCCATTTCAGTAAGCAACTGATTCAGTGTATTCTCACGTTCATCATTACCACCCATAGCAGAGTTTTTGCCGCGAGCACGACCGACAGCATCAATCTCGTCGATAAAGATGATACAAGGTGCTTTCTCTTTGGCTTGGCGGAAGAGGTCACGTACACGAGAAGCACCCACACCAACAAACATTTCCACGAAGTCCGAACCTGCCAGCGAGAAGAAAGGTACATCAGCCTCACCAGCTACAGCTTTTGCCAATAAGGTCTTACCTGTTCCTGGAGGGCCTACAAGTAGCGCACCCTTTGGAATCTTACCTCCCAAATCTGTATATTTTTGTGGTTCTTTCAAGAACTCCACGATTTCTTCCACTTCCTGCTTGGCTTCGGCAAGACCAGCTACATCTTTGAATGTAACTCGATTAGGACCACCTTTCTCGAAAAGCTGAGCTTTAGATTTACCTACATTAAATACACCTCCGGCACCACCTGCACCACCTCCACTCATACGTCGCATGAGGAAGATCCAAAGAGCAATGAGCAACACAAATGGAAGAGCATTAATTACGATTGACCAGAAGTAATCTTTCTTCTTATCATAACCTTCCGAACCGATATAATTTTCTTCGGCACGTTGCTCGTTGATGAAGTTAGACAGATTTTCTGTAGATGGTGCTTGTGTAGTGACGATAGGGTTGCGACCCACACGAGTCGAATCAGCCTTGAATACCTTCCCAATAGATTGTGGATTGACGTAAAATTCTACTGAGTTATCGTCATAACCTACAATCTTGTTCACATATCCATTTCGTACATAGTCTTGAAACTCGCTATATTCTACATTTTTGCTCACATTGTTACCCTGGCTGCCCCACCAAAGGCCGAGCAACATCAAGGCAATGAGCATATACATCCAGTTCAGATTGAACTTTGGCATATTTACTTTATTATTCGGATTCTTTTTATTGTTATTATTCTCCATGATGGCATGCGTTAGTCAATGTCGGGGATTGTTGTTAATTTGGCATCAGCCCAGAGTGTCTCAAGGTTATAAAAATTCCGGGTTTCGGGAAGAAAAACATGCACTAATACATCTGCATAGTCCATAGCGACCCATTCGGCATTGCGCAAACCATCCACTCCCAATGGTTTGGTATGGGCACCTTTTTGTGCGAATTCTTTCACAGAATCCACTATCGCACTAACTTGAGTGGGCGTATTTCCCTGACAAATAACTAAATAATTACAAATTGTATCATCAATCTTTGTCAGATCCGCTATAACAATGTTTTTACCTTTCTTCTCTTGAATTCCTTCTTTGATTTTCTCTATTAAGTTGTTAGTATCGTTCATTTATCAATAGAAATTTCTTTGTTTTATTATTTATAACAATTTGCATTTACTCTTTGTTTCTTTTCACACAAACATGCAAGATATATTATACAAATATACGCTGATTTATTGTTCTAAAGAAAGTTAGCCTATAAATCTCACTCTTTTTTTTGTTTTTTAGGGATGAACATTGATTTTAATTGTGAAATTAGTTGTTTCACAAAAAAGTTTTGGAAAATATTTGCAGAAAGGCAAATACTATTTATATTTGCAACGCATTTTCAAAATCGTAACGATTTAAGGAAACAAACGATGGGCTATGGTGTAATGGTAACACTACAGATTCTGGTCCTGTCATTTCAGGTTCGAGTCCTGATAGCCCAACTTAAAAAGAGCTTTTTACACTGGTGTAAAAAGCTCTTTTTAATTATCACTCCGTCTACTCAAGCATTCTTTATCCGACAGTCAGCGCCTCAGCCCAATCTCCTGATTTTCTGCCTATTACTTCTCCAATATTAGACTATAAGCACACACCATCTGTTTGCCTCTCGTCTGCCTAGCCAAGCAAGGTTACTCAGCATGATAAGTAAGGCTATACAGAACATCAACTGCGGCTAATCAATCTACTATAGATATCTCCTTGATTATCAAGAAACAAAAAAAGCGCCCGTAAGCGCTTTAAAAGATAGCAACAAAGTAAATATTATTGATAGAGAAGAATGTCATTATCAATTTTGAGCCAGATTGCGATACATCTCACAAGCAGCCAACAAATAGGCCCCTACCCCAAAATTGGCGGTTGAGTTAGCATCTACCACTTGTCCAGGGATTGCCCGTTCGCCAATAGGTTGCACATAGCCCACTTTGCCATCAGGCTGGAGAGCCACTGTTGTCAGATATTCCCATGATTTATTCACTATTGGTTGGTAGATAGCCTCATCCAAAAGCCCATTATTGATTCCCCAAAGCAGGCCATAGGTAAAGAATGCCGTTCCGCTGGTTTCGGGTCCCGGTGCATGTTCGGGATCGAGCATACTGCGCGTCCAGTAGCCTTCGGGTTGCTGACAGGAAGCTACTGCTTGTGCCATCGTCTTGAAACGTTCCTCGTATTTCGCTCTATTAGGAGCATTTCGAGGCAAATCACTTAAGATCTTTGCATATCCTGCCAATACCCAACCATCACCACGCGCCCAAAAATCTTTCATTCCGTTGCTCGACTTATGTTTAGGATAGACATATTTGCCATCACGATAGTAGAGACCTACTTCCTCATCGTACATAATACTATCGGCATAAGTCAGGTATTCGTCCAGTTTTTCCAGATAGAGTGGATTTTGTGTCAACTTATACATCTTCGTCATGACCGGCATCACCATATACAGACCATCAGCCCACCACCAATAATCGCTTTGTGGTGTCGACATCTGATACTCCATCACTTCACGAGCTCGTGCCATCTTTTGCGAATCAGGAGCAATGCTATTCAAATCCGCATACGTCTGAAAACAAATCTGATAATCGCCGAAAAGTACATAATCATCGCTCTCGCCATAACTGTACTTCCATTCGGATTTATCGTTTGATTTAGCTCCCATCCAGTCATTATGCTCCGCCCAGTCGGTAGAGTATTGTAGATAATCAGGATTCTGTGTCAAGCGATAGGCCTCCATGTTTCCAGTGTGATAGGCCGCATTATCCCAAAAGGAACTCACTGTGGCAGCGTTATTGTTTTGCCAATAGCTATTGACATTATCAATAATCTCCAATACTTGGTCTGAAGCTTGTTTCTTTTGATCGGCACAACCATAGCACAGTGCGATGGCTAAGGCGCAAATACTTAAATTCATCTTTTTCATTGTCATCGAAATATTTCTTTTATTCGTTATTCATAGATTTCTAATACATATACGGTTTGATCCTCCGCTTCTTCAGTCTTTTCTCCATCCCCTTGCAGCGCACGTTGCACGTATAAATGCAGCTGCTTATTGTTCTTCCAAAGTTCCGTGTCGTGCGAAGGTTCCCACGCCTCAACAGAGAAGGGGGTCAAATCTTTAAAAGTCCATAAATCAGTTCCTACATTCGGAGTATAGGCCATAGAGACACGATTATCACGTTCCTCATCGCGAAAAATATATAACACCTCATGTCCATTCACCACTATGCGTGGACGCGCTATAGGTATTCGTTTAGTGCCGCCTCCTTTTAGGGAAAAGGGCATAGTGCGCTGCCCCACTTGCTGCTGCCTCCAAGCATCGCCATCGTGCCACACCAGTCTGTATTGAGGAATATCACTCTCTGCATCTCGCCAATAGGTGGCGATATAGGGATGTCCTTTGGCATCGGCAGACATGGAGGTCTGATTGATTAGCTCGGAGTTTTCGGGTATGCGCCATGCATACTCGGCTGTAGCAGCAGTGATTGGAAGCTGATAGCTGGTGCCATCGCTTTTTTGCCAGGTCTTACCCCCATCCAACGAACGAGCATAACAGAGATCATGATTGGTTTCGACCATCCAGGTTTCGCGCCACACCCAAGAAAGATGAATTGTCCCCGCCTCATCTACATAAAGCTGCCAATAGGCATTACGCTGATTCTCACCATCAATCAATACATCGTGTACATCTGTCCATTTCTGTTCGGTGGTTGAATAGTGTTTCATCACCATATTGCCACGCCCCGAAGAGCCCGAGCGATAGACAAAGATAAGATCACCATTGGGCAGACGATAGAATTCAGGATAGGTGACATGCCCTTCATCTTTACCTGTCAGTGACTGTAAAGTTCCTAAATGTATGGACCCCGGATCATCAGCGCGGCAATAGTTGAGCGGGTGTCCATGGTGATCAAACGAAGCATGAAGATAGCCATCACCGTCCACCATGATGCTGATGCTATTGTGCGCGTCTTTTACATTCCCCTTATAAGGGCTGCGTTCCAATTCCCATTTGGTTGATCCTAGTTGTCTTTTTCCCAAAACCAAATAACCTTCACCATCATAATAGGCAATGTATTGTATGCCGCCATGTGTGACCAAAGAGTTGTTGCGGAAGACTGTCGTGTTGACTGATGTACGGGCATAGGCTTTACCCACCTTGATAAGATGTTGTGCTATAGCAAACTGAGCTATAGATAATAAAAAAGCTAAGACTAGGCTCCTCATGTGTAAAGTTTATAATCTTTCAGGTTTACCATAAGTCATGATTAATCTCTCTAATTCGGATGGAGAAATCTGAATAATACAGCCATGACGTGGATGAAAATCCATGCTGATATCTTCGTCAATCACTCTAAACGTATCTAAATCGGTTGATTCTGTGAACTGATAAGCTCCCTTCATATATACATCATACATCAATATATATTTGTCAGTGCCTGCAAGTTTAAAAACACCAGCACCCTCTACGGCCTCATTCGTTTGCTGTTTATAATCATTTGATTCATTCCATATCCCTGAGGTAAGCGAGGAAGTCGTGGCTTTTCTAATACCATTTCCATGTCCTTCGGTTTTATAGAACATATGATAAAAACCGTCTTTATAGACAATATCTCCATCAATGCAAGATCGTCCATCTTTGGGTAGGAATAATGGCTTGTATTCGCCTTCAATATCCGTAAATTCGGGATTGGCATATGCGTAATAAATAATATCTGGTCCATCGCCATGTTTCATCGACCAATAAATCATATACTTACCTACTTCATTATCATATATGACTTGCGGTGCCCACACTCTTTTTAAGTCTTCTTGATTCGCAAAGCGTTGCTGAATATTCACCACATTCGAGGTCCAATTAATAAGATCTTTGGATTGAAGCAACACCATTGCACGGTTGGAATCCCAGCCATTTGCCGAGATCATATCCGTCAGCACCATATAAAATGTGCCTCCATCTTCTGAACGCAAAATAAATGGATCGCGCACACCACCTGTTGAGCTTATTATTTTTGAGTCTATTACAGGCTCATTATTATTTAAGGCATGATAGTTAAAACCATCTCTACTAACAGCATAGCGAACAGCTTCGCCATTTGGACTATTCCCTGTAAAATAGGCAAACAAGTATGCTGAAGACTGGGCATTGAGATGAAGCATATTGCCGATTAGTAACAGTAACAATAAAGGAAAATTCTTTTTCATGTGTTTTTAATAGCATTGAGGACAAGAGGTTTTGTCTTGTCATGGGTTAATACTTAGTATAATCTATTGTTTTAGTAGTATTGTCTCTGAACTGAACTTCTATTTTAGTTCCATCATTAAGTACACTTATATCGTTAATAGGAGAAAGCTCTGCCTCCGTAAATGGTACATTCCCTTTTTTCCACAATTGCAATGTAGCATAGACTTTATCACCTGCAATATTATCACGTGATTGGATAAAAGCACATTCTTCACCCACAGGATGAAGTCCAGTGGCATGATGGAAATCGGTTTCACTCCATCCCAAAAGAGGAATCATGGCCAATTGATAGGCACCATTACTGATGATCCAAGCATTGCCGTTTTTCGTCTTGACTGTATTGTAGCTTATAGGCTGATCGAGCAACGGCAAGCTATAATGTCCCAAAAGGATATCTGTTTTGGCGGGAGTGTAAGCACGGTCTATACGCAGGATGCCATCAGGCAATATAATATCTACCAATTGAAAACGAATACTATCATTAGTTTCAAGAACAGCATCTCTATAATAGATATTATCTTCGTAGCCTTTAAAGGTGTAAAGTCGCAACACCTCCCATTTGTTGTCACTATTCTTCACCCCGTAATTCATGGAGATTTCACCGTTATCACCATCCGTCATCCACGGAAATTCGGTATTGTAGGCCAACTTATTATAATTTTCTGAGCTGCGGAATTTTTGCCAATCATCGGCCACCCTCTCATGACACCACGAACGCATCTCGGCAGCACCACTATTAGGATAGTCGGTAATCAGTAGATTGGACCCTGGTTGAAATTTGGAATAAGACTGACCTTTTTGAAGTTCTTCCTCCCATGGACCGTTATTCTCCTGAGCAGACCAGAATGGATTATCTTGAGGCAGAAGCAATGCCATAAAGGCTTTGCCCATCCAAAATGCACTGCCACGGCAACTATAGTTTTGGACAGCAGGTTCGAATTTTCCATAAAATCCAAGTGAGGGAACCGAGTCCTCCAAAAAATCAGGATGCTGCAAGAACTGTAACAATGTAGAAGAAGCGATGCGACGCATCCAACCATAGTTAACCTGTGTAGATCCGTCCAAGAAACCCGTCAAAACCAGTGGAACCACAGCACCAAATCGATATGGCATGCTGCGTCCCCACATATTCATCTGTCCCTCACGGTTAAACATATAAGGATAATTGGGCACCATATCCGCAAGATTGCTCATAAACTGTTCGGCATATTCAGGATAAAACTCTTTGCCATATAGCTCAGACCATACAGGACCATACATCTGAAAGGCCCACATGCTATAATAGTCGTAGGCAGGCGAATCATTGTACCAACCCGAACCGCGATAAGCATCGAGACACTCTTGCAAGTATTTTTGCATAAGTGGTTCATTGATTTCATAGCCTTGTTTCTTGAAAAAGCTAAGTACGAAGATATTAAAGAACCTCCAATTAGAGCTGACCGTAGGTCCATCGCCATAACTTATCATCACGGAGGCTATTGCCTCTTTTTGACTGTCAGTCAATGGTTCCCATAATAGATCGGGTATAATAGAAAGAGAGATCGCAAGTGCACCAAACTCTACAAGTATTTGATTGGGACCACCATCGCCACGCGGCTGAATGAAACTAGGATGTTCCGGATTGACCAGGTTAAGCAGGTTATGTCGATAATAGTCGAGCACATTAATGCCATTTAGCTCTAGGTCTGGCTTTTCGCGCAACAGAGGAGCAGCGACAAAAAGTGTACGGCAAAAGCCTTCGAGCTTCTCGGTAGGTACTTCTTGTTCTCTATGTGGATAGGTTTTCTCAAATTGCTTGGGAAACTTCATGGCATCATCAAGAGAATGTATATAGCTGAAAGCACCTTGGAGTAAGTATTCGGCTGCGTCCACCCAATGCGTGCGGATGACTCCCGTCAAAGGGCTTGTTACAAAATCGGGTTGTTGAACATTAAACACATTCGATTTACTATCATTAGCGAATAGACTCGAAGTAGTATATGCAAGGAATAAAAACAATAGGATTTTCTTCATTGTATTAGTGTATAACTAGTTGGCTAAGTTTCTTTATACATAGATGGTTTATATGTACAAAAATAGACGATTATAGAGGCGTTTAAGGGTGTCATATCGCCATAAATGGTGTACATTAGGTTAATAAAATACCTTATAAGTTATAAAACGCAGAATTCGTCTTTATCCTCCCTACAAGTAGTATTGTTGGAAAGAATCTTTTATATTTGTCGATAATCTCTATATTGTAAAGCTATAAGACGAATGAAATATATACTCCTATTAGTCAATCTATTCTTCATTATGACGGCAAATCATTCACAAGAAGATAGAAATAATAGTGTAAACGGTGAATTCTCATTCTGCTCGGGTAATTATATTGTTTATTACCACTATGATGATGAAGACTTGGACGAGTCGACTCCAAGAAGTCTGTATACTATAAATATAGTGACCTGCCAAGTGGACACTCTAGTCTTAAATAGCCCATATAATTGTTGTGCACCTTTGGATTCCATAACATGCTTTTTTAGTGAAGATGGCAATATCTACATCAACGATTTCAAGACTCAGAAGAAAACAAATGTCATTACTTCCAATGCGGATGGATGCATCATTAATGAAATGATAGTGAACAATAATACACTTTATTTTCTTGAAACAGATTTCTCCACTCAAATCATTAGGCTAAAAGCTATTAAACAACCATTCGACAAGGATGCCGCTACAATTTTGGAATTCCCTTTTTCAGAACTCGAATCATCTAAAGTCAAGCTTTTCAAGATGAAAGATGCCATTGCCTTTGAGATTCAAAATCAGCTATATCTATATGATACTATCACAAATAGCAATATAGTTATCAGTTCGCAAGTCGCAGATTTCGCTGCTTCGGATAATTCTATCCTCTACTCCGCCTATAATCAGACCCACGACGAAGAATACAAAAAACTCCAACTGAACAGTTATGATATAACCTCAAAGAATGAACATCACATCATCGAACTTCCATTTAAGTTATTCCAGCACGATTTATTCTCACGTTCTATCAATGGTATCTATCAAGCCTATTATCATAATGGAAATTCACTCTTTGCCTGGGATGGCTCTACTTGGTGCCAAGAGATTTCATCGCCTTTTCTGATTTATAAGAATAAGAGGATAGAGGTTTATAAAGATAGTGAGGGTTTTGACTGGGTGAGAAAATAGATTAGCCTATAAACGTTTTACTATAAAATCAACAAAGGCTCTTTCAACTCCGAAGAAGAAAGAGCCTTATTTAATATTCATTTAAAAGATAGTTAGTCAACTGCTATGCGATGTCTCACAGGTTGTAGTACGAAGGTAAACGAATAGTCACCATAGGGTAACTGATAGGTTTGCAGTGGCCATGCCCCCCAACTGTTGACACAACCCAATCCCATCTGAGCTTGATCGATGCAAACATTGGTCAAGTTGGCTTTCGCTACTTCGGGCGAATGGCTTTGTCCTTTTTCTGGACCATCGTCCAATGAATCAATAGTGTAGTGCAGCGCTGATGCCGAGAAAGGAGCCTCAGCTACGATGCGAAGCCCATTGCCGGCGGTATTAAGCTGTTCCCACCAGCGGATGTCGCTCTTAGTACCAGTCTCTTGTGGACGGATATATGGATAGAACTGTTCGTCTACCGATTGGTTATAGATGCCGATGAACTCGGAATCTTTGCGGTCGCTGTAATTTTCGGCTGGGCCACGTCCATAGTAGAGGATCTGGTCATAGCTTTGAGGCATCGCCATCTGCATACCAAAGCGGAACAGGTGTGGCACTTCGGTGTTCTTATCCGCTACCAAAGTTTGCGTCACTCGTATATCACCTACATTATTGATGGTATAAGTCAAGTTGAGTCGGGCGAATACAGAAGGCACATCGTAAGCAGCTTCTACCACTACCATATCATTTTCTATCTTAGAATTCAATGAAGTGAGTTTAATTTCAGGATTCTTCCACACCGCAAACTTTTTCTGCAAGTTAGCACCATAGTCATTATCAGTGGGTGCACGCCAGAAATTGGGTGTTAAAGCTGCTCCATCATTCAATAACTGCATACCTGCTACGTCATACTTGCTGAGGTAGCCAGTCCTCTTGTTAAATTCAATCGTGAAATTGCTGCCATCAACTATAAGGTATTGACTTTGATTATCACGTACCTGCGGCACTGCAACCTTTACATTGCTCAGCTCCTTATTAGCGATTGCGATAGATGGAGCTTGATAATTACCGATAGGCATTTGCTGTTTGGCCACGATATAGTTGGCAGGAAGTAATGCAGCTGGATTCTTCAGCTGATAGTATACATTGAGGAAGTTCTCGCCAGTAGCAGGTAGTTCACCTAGAGGCAATTGTAATTTCACTTTTTGCTGTGGTGCTACATCCAGTTGGTCTATACGACCTGTACGAATTACCTTTCCGTTGTTCATCACTTCCCACGTCATGTAATAATCATCTAGGTTGGTGAAGAAGTTTTCGTTATATACTTCTATCAGACCTTTCGACAAGTCAACGGGAGTAGTCCAGATGTTTTGATAATAGTAGGCGATTTCCTTTGCATGTGGATTGGGCACACGGTCAGGGCTGAACACTCCATTGTTGCAGAAGGTATTGTCCGAAGCATCGAAACGGTTGAAGTCGCCACCATAAGCATAGATTTCCACGCCATCTTTACCCGTCCAGCGAATAGATTGGTCTGCGAAATCCCAGATAAAACCACCTTGCAGATTGGGATATTGACGAATCAAGTCCCAATACTCTTTAAACCCTCCCACAGAGTTGCCCATGGCATGTGCATACTCACATTGAATCAAAGGCTTGGTAGCATCTGTGCGTTTGCCATACTTTTCCATAAAATTATAGTCGGCATACATAGGACACATCACATCTGTAAAATCGTTGCCATGTGCTTGTTCATATTGCACCACACGACTCTTATCTTCGTTCTTGATCCAGTCATAGCAAGCTTCGAAATTGGGACCGAAACCGGCCTCATTACCCAACGACCAGAAGATGATGCTCGGATGATTGAAGCCACGCTGTACGTTGCGTTGATTGCGTTCAAGATGCGCTTTCTTATAAGCAGGATCTTTTGCCAAGGTCTTGTCACCATAGCCCATACCATGCGACTCTATATTGGCTTCGGCCACTACATATAGACCGTACTCGTCACACAAGCTGTACCACAAATTATCATCAGGATAGTGGCAGGTGCGCACCGCATTGATGTTATGTTGCTTCATCACTTTGATATCTTGAATCATTCGTTCGGGCGACATGACATATCCTCCATCAGGGTCAAGTTCATGACGATTCACTCCTTTAATAAGGATGGGTTGACCATTAACCAATATCTGATCTCCTCGTTGTTCGATCTTGCGGAAACCTACTTTGATGGGAATTATTTCATCACTGCCATTTAGCGAGGCATAGAGTGTGTAAAGATAAGGCGACTCAGCCGTCCATTTATTGGGATTGCTCACAGGAATAGTAGCAAGAACCTTACCCGACCCTTTGGCTGTAGTTTGTCCCACTGTATTGCCAGCAGCATCTACCAGCTTCAAGTCTGCCGAACCGCTGCCTTTGATCTGTAGTTCTACATCCAGCTTACCGTCTTTATAGGCTTGATCTAAGTCGGGAGTCACACGAATGTCTTCTATACGTTTTTTATCACGAGCATAGAGATAGCAGTCACGTCCTACACCACCAAAACGGAAAAAGTCTTGATCTTCGAGATAGGTACCATCACACCAGCGGAATACCTGAAAAGCGATGAGGTTATCTTGCCCAGGTTTCAAATAGGGTGTCAGGTCGAATTCGGCTTCTAACTTGCTATCTTCACTATAGCCTACATATTTGCCGTTCACCCAAAGATAGATGTTAGAAGTCACTGAACCAAAGTGGGCTATAATGTCTTTACCTTTCCAAGAAGCAGGCACAGTAAATGATTTACGATAAGAACCTACATGATTGTTTTCTGTTGGGACAACAGGCGGTGCCGACTCGTATTGGTTGCGCCAAGCATAGCCAATATTTACATAAATGGGATCGCCATAACCATTGAGTTCCCACACGCCAGGTACGGGCATCTCCGCCCATCCTTTGTCATTATAAGCCACTTTCCAGAAATCAGTGGGGCGCATTTCGGCATCTTTCACCCAATTGAATTTCCAGAGTCCATTCAAGCTCATGTAGTTGGCCGAACTTTGTTTCTCACCTTGCTGAGCAAGGGTGTTGTTCTCGTAAGCAAAATAGTTGGTGTGCATCGGAGCACGATTCATCGCATTGATTTGCGGGTTTTGCCATTCGTTGGACTGCGCATGAATAGTCAGTGCGCTTGCTGCGAATAGACCAATAAGAAGTTGTTGTCTCATGTTTATAGATAAAGTTGAATTATTGTTTTTCATAAAAATACGCTTTATGCCCGTGTTCTACTTAATTTCTTATATACCCATCATTAATCAAGATCTCTATTTTAAATAAATTCCAGAAATACGGATAAAACCAATATTTAAGTGAGCAAACTATATATCAAAGCAAAGAGTCGTAAATAGTCCTACAAAAATAGATTTTCCTCATAAGAATCAACTCTAATTATCATTCAAAAAATGTCGAATTTCATTCAGAAACCTCATTTAGAGAGATAAAAACGGAAAAACGAATACGAATCTTCTCTTTTTAGTGCAAGATTATGGACTAATAAGTCATCATCTCGGATAGAAAGTGAATACAATCTTTCAAGAAAAAATATAGATTTGCACCTCTTATTAATCCACTAATCTAAGACTTATGACAACACGATTGATTTATTGTATTCTTCTCATTTGTTTCTCCAACATTTGCACCACTGCCTATGCGGCAAAATGTAAAGCTAAACATGTAGTACTAATCGGCTTTGATGGTTGGGGAAGCTACAGTGTAGAGCAAGCCGAAATGCCCATTGTAAAGGAGTTGATGGAAAGCGGCAGTTATACATTGAGAAAACGTTCGGTACTTCCCTCCTCCAGTGCAGTCAACTGGGCTTCGATGTTTATGGGTGCGGGACCTGAGTTGCATGGATTCACCACATGGGGTTCGAAAAGCCCCGACTTACCCTCGCGCGAACTCACGCATTACGGTCTATTTCCATCAATATGGGGTTTGTTTCGCGACGCTAATCCTAAAGCGGAGGTTGGCTATATTTATCAATGGGATGGTTTTGAGTATTTTGCAGAGATGCCAGCCATGAGTTATACTTGTCATGGTAAAAGCGATACGTTGGTTGCGCAGAAAGCGGTAGACTATATCATCGAAAAGAAACCAGTCTTCCTAGGAGTGTTTTTCGATGAGCCTGATCATGTAGGACATCAAATTGGACACGATACAGAAGCCTACTATAAAAAAATGAACCAACTTGATGGATTCTTAGCCGGCATCATCAATGCATTAAAAGAGGCTAAGATATGGGATGATACCATACTAATTGTCACTTCCGACCATGGAGGCATCGAGAAGGGGCATGGTGGTAAAACTATGGCCGAGATGGAGACACCTTTCATCATAGCTGGTAAAGGCATTAAGAAAGGATATGTGATAGAGGATAGCATGATGCAGTTTGACGTGGCTCCCACCATTGCCCACATCTTCGGACTTAAAACACCCCAAGTATGGATAGGACGACCTATGAAAAATGCGTTTAAATAATGATAAAAAAACAGCCCATCTGCCATAGCTATGCTATTTAGGATGGGCTGCAACCATAAACGAGATGTTGCCTAAGGTCTAATCAGTTATTTCTTCACCATGAAATTTTTAGTCAACAACACCTCATCGGCTGATGATGGTCCTACCATCACAATGAATTCTCCAGGTTCTACACACCACTTCATGTTCTTGTCATAGAAGGCCAGCTTCTCGGGAGTGATCGTGAAAGTCACTTCTGTGGATTCTCCAGGTTGAAGTGTGATGCGCGCGAAGTCTTTAAGTTCTTTCACGGGACGCGTCGCACTGCTAAACTTATCACGGATGTACAATTGCACAATCTCTGTACCTTCACGATCGCCAGTATTGGTCACTTTTACAGTAGCATTGATTGATTCGTTTTGTCCAATTGTTTCGGCAGAAAGTTTCAGATCGCCATATTCATAAGTTGTATATGACAGACCATAGCCAAACGGATAGAGTGGTGTACTTGGTTTATTGTCTACATAAGGATGGAAATATTGAGAAGGTTTATGATTGTAAATCATTTGCAACTGACCTACACTATGAGGTATAGTCACCGCAAGTTTTGCCGATGGATTGACCTCACCATAAAGTATCTCGGCAACCGCCTGACCACCATACATACCTGGTGCCCATGCTTCGATGATAGCGGGAAGATTTTCAGCTGCCCACTCCACGCCCAATGGACGTCCGTTGATCAAAATCAAGATTGTAGGTTTGCCCGATGCGGCAATTTTCTCGATCAGTTCGTTCTGCAGACCCACCAGATTGATATCCGAGCGGTCTGTATCTTCACCATCCGTACGATCTTCCCAACGGAAACGCATCATATATTCGCCTGCCACTACAATATTCAGATCACATTGACGTGCCATAGCAGCAGCCTCAGCAACTTTTGCAGGATTCATGTTGCGTGGATCCCAACCCTGATCGATGAAGTTGAACTGTGTTTGAGGTGATACTTGTCGTAAACCTTCCAGAATTGTTGTCACGTTTTCGGGTCTGCCCGGTGCGCTCCAGTCACCTAGAATATTATGGTCATCTGCATTGATACCTGTTACCATCACTTTCTTGTATTTAGAGGCATCGAGTGGTAATACACCTGTATTTTTCAACAATACAATACCATTGCGGGCAGCTTCCAATGACGTTTGGCGGTGTTCATCACACAGACGGATGTTCATGCTTTGCTCCTCATCGACAAACGGATTTTCGAATAAACCCAAATGGAACTTTACATAGAGGATACGGCGTACAGATTCGTCGATACGAGAAACAGGTATGCGGCCTTCTTTTACTAGTTCAGTCACCAATTCATTCCAGTATACACCATGCATGTGCATATCCATACCGGCCATAATCGATTGGTAGAATGCTTCTTTCAGATTTTCGGCAGTAGCATGCAGATCGTGAAGATGTTCAATATCCATCCAGTCGCTCACCACAAAACCTTTGAACTTCCATTCGTCACGCAAAACATCAGTCAGCAGCCATTCGTTTTCGTGACAAGGAATACCATTCAGTTCATTGTGGGCAGTCATCAACGACATAGCACCTGCCTCAACACCAGCCTTAAAAGGAGGAAAGAAGACTTCGCGCAAGGTTCGTTCGGATAGATCAGTTGGTGAGCCATTGGTGCCATTTATAGGCTGGCTACCACCCACAAAATGCTTGATACAAGCTAGCACATCTTCAGGACCGCTGAGTGTACCTTGATAACCTTTCACCGACTCAACACCCATCAGTGTCACCAAGTAGGGATCTTCACCGAAGGTTTCTCCTACGCGCCCCCAGCGAGGGTCGCGGGCCACTTCGATATTAGGATTGAAGGTCCACTGCATGTTCATGGCACGCATTTCTCGTGCTGTCTGGCGGGCTATGGTATAGGCCATAGCGGTATCAAACGAGCAAGCTAGATTGATGCTCGTGGGATATACAGTGTTATCGGGTGCTAAGGCATTGCCATGAATGGCATCTATACCAAAGATGATTGGAATCTGGAGACGACTCTTCATGGCTAGTCTTTGCAGATAGTTAGCTTCTTTCAGCGTAAGTACATGGAGGAAGGAGCCTACCAAACCTTCTTCGGTCCAACGTTCGATATCTTTTTCATCAAAACCCGGATAAAAAGCATTCGCTGTATTGGTCTTCAGCTCTTCGGCTGTCATCTGATCATTGGACTTGATGTGCTCAACCCCAACAAACTGATTCATCTGACCTACTTTCTCTTCGATGGTCATCCTAGATAGCAAATCCTCAATACGTTGCTCGATAGGAGCTGATGGATCTTTGTAAATCTCTTTTCTATCATCCGCACAGCTATTCAGCAGCAATCCGAATGACAGAAATAATAAAATGTTTTTCATGGTAAATATACTTATTGATTAGTTAGCACAAAATTAGTTTAAAACACTCAAAGAGATAGTCACCTCTCGTTATCATTCACTGAACAGTAGGTATAACGAAGGGTATCAGATGTTAATAAAAAGGGGTGGATTTGGTTAAGAAAGAACTATCAGAGAAATGTAGAAGCAAACAGATACCACTTTTTTACAGCGATAAAATTTCCGGCGGTAAAAAAGTGCAGAGATTGGAGTGTGGTTAAAAGCGGAAGACAATCAATTTAAATAAATACTTGCATAAGCACAGAGATAATTCCAAGTAGTATTGAGATAAAATGCCTACACGAGAATGGACTTTAATACGCAGCCTTCTGCACTGTGGTGTGTAGGGCTATGCACCACAGTGCAGAAGGCTGTGCAGCAATCCAAGTAGCCTTTGGCAGCAAATGGTATATTTAAATGGGAGTAAAACAAAACAGTAGAACAACTTGTTAAAAAGTATATATCAGTAGAGAAGTTTTTTACTAACTTTGCACTATAAAGAACTAAATACAAATGAATCTATGATACAGCCATCCGTAAAAGCAACTCAAGAGAATATCAAGAAGGTATTGAAGCATTTTAAGTTTTACGAAATTATCCTACGCAGCCTGCGTTCTAAACTTTTCCGTTATTCGGTATTGTTTTTCATTGTAATAGCCATTGCTGCTATCATCCTATCGTCCTTTAAAGAAGCGGCACCCTATAGTTCTTATCTGTTCAGCATTATCTATTTTTCGGCTATCGTCTTCACCATCGAATATGTGCTCCGCATTATTGCTGCACCTGCTTCGCGTCCCGAGATGAGCGCTTTCAAAGCACGTATGCACTACATTTTCTCTTTCTATGGCTTTGTGGATTTCATTGCCATGCTACCATTCTTGCTGGTCTACATGCTTTGGAATACTGAGATTTCACACCTTATTATTCTGCCCTATATCTTCATCGTATTCAAGCTAATACGCTACTCCAAATCGTTCCAACTCATTGGCCGCGTGCTCAACAAGGTGCGAGACGAGCTAATCACCTCTTACACAGCATGCCTAATCCTAATTTGCTTCATGGCGATTATGATCTATTATTTGGAACGCAAGGCGCAACCCGATGCGTTTTCGAATATCGGTGATGGGCTGTGGTATTCTATCGTGACCTTTACCACTGTGGGTTATGGTGACCTTACTCCCATCACACCATTAGGTAGAATACTCAGTAGTTTAATCAGCTTGATTGGTATCTCGATGATCGCACTGCCCACCGGTATCGTCAGTTCGGCTTTTATGGACGAGATGCAAAAACGAAAAGCAGCCGTAATGAATAGCGGATCAGATGACGACAGTTCTTCACCAGACATGGATAGCGATGGAAGCGATACAGCAGATAGCAATGATAAAAAGGCGGATGTACAGCAAGAATAAGCCATAATATTGATTACATTTGCAGAAGTTAATATCAATATGTAATCTCCTCTATGCGTTATACACTTACTTCTCCATCACAAGTAGAAGGCACCATCAAACTACCTGCCTCGAAAAGCATTAGCAACCGTGCCTTAACACTTTATGCACTGTCTCATGGCCAACTAGAACCTACCAATCTTTCGGACTGTGATGATACTGCCGTAATGCTAAAGGCACTTCGCCAAAACCATGAAGTGATTGATATAATGGCTGCTGGTACAGCGATGCGTTTTTTGACCGCCTATCTCAGCACCTTATCACAGACTCATATCATTACTGGAACCGTGCGTATGAAGCAACGCCCCATACGCCTACTAGTAGATGCCCTGCGCGAACTTGGTGCCGATATTAGCTATACAGACAATGAGGGTTATCCACCTCTACGCATCAGCGGCAAACCACTAGCTGGAGGTAATATCACATTAGATGGTAGTGTGAGTTCGCAGTATATATCAGCATTATTGATGATTGGCCCAGTGATGCGCTATGGACTTCGATTGCAGCTGACAGGCAACATCATATCTCGCCCCTATATCAA
Organism: uncultured Bacteroides sp.; assembly: GCA_947074295.1. Taxonomy (GTDB): domain Bacteria; phylum Bacteroidota; class Bacteroidia; order Bacteroidales; family Bacteroidaceae; genus Bacteroides. The sequence continues at coordinate 34,508 of CAMTPC010000013.1, forward strand.
TCTGACCTTGCAACTGATGCACGACTATGGTGCAGAAGCAGCGTGGGTGGCACATGACACTATCGCCGTATCGCCCAAACGCTATAACAAAGAAGTAGAGTTCAATGTGGAGAGCGATTGGAGCGCTGCTTCGTATTGGTATCAGATTACCGCACTTGCTCCCAAAGCTAACATTAAACTATTAGGACTCTTTCATCCAAGTTATCAAGGTGATAGCCGTGGTGCCAAACTTTTCGAAAAGCTGGGTGTGATGAGTCAATATCAGCACAAGAATGTAATGCTAAACAAAAGCGAAATAACCATCGAACGTTTGGATGAAGACTTCAGCGACATACCCGATCTGGCACAAACTTTCGTGGTGACATGTGCCTTGCTCAATGTTCCATTCCGCTTCACTGGACTACAGACCTTGAAGATCAAAGAGACCGATCGTATTGAAGCCTTGAAATGTGAGATGCGTAAATTGGGTTATGTGCTCCACGATGAAAAGGACAGTGTATTGAGCTGGGAAGGCGAACGCTGTACACCCGAGGCTGAGCCTGTGATAGCCACCTATGAAGACCATCGCATGGCGATGGCCTTTGCGCCAGCCGTTTATTACTTTCCCAATATCAGCATAGCCGATCCAGGAGTCGTGAGTAAATCGTATCCCGCTTATTGGAAAGATCTACAGCAAGTGGGATTTAGCTTCGAAGAGAGATACTAATCAAAAAGGTTTTCCGTTTACTATACAGTACAAAGCTATTGGGGCCTTATTTGATAAGAAAACAGTAACTTTGCCGGAAAATGGAATGAAAGAGATATGTGGATACTTTTTATAATACTGATTGCAACGGTAATTGTTGCCGTTGTGGCTGGTTTAATTCGCCGCAGACACATTGAGAAGAAGATAGCCAAAGGAGAATTGGAAACTTTTCCTGAGGTGAAAGAAGTGGATGCGGAATGCTGTGGTCAACACTCGACCTGCGAAAAAGATAGCCTACTAGCTGCTGTAAGCAAGGGAATAGAATATTATGATGATGAAGAGTTGGACCGATTTAGAGGTAGACCAGCCGACGCTTATAATGCAGAGGAATGTGATGAGTTCAGAGATATACTTTATACTACCAAAGATGATGAGGTGGCTGGATGGGTACGCAGTCTACAACTGCGCAGCATTGAACTTCCTGATGCACTAAAAGATGAGGTGTTTCTGATTATCGGTGAGCGCCGCATTCATCCCTAGGGACAACCTATTTATAATAAAAAATTATATAGCCAATAGACAAGCCAATGGATCTGATAGACCTGCTGCACTATACATTCTTTCAACGCGCCCTTCTAGGCAGTTTGCTGGCCAGCATTGCTTGCGGTCTTATTGGTACCTATATCGTGACGCGCCGACTGGTCTTTATCAGTGGCGGCATCACACATGCCTCATTCGGCGGTGTAGGTCTAGGCCTTTATACAGGTATTTCGCCTATACTGGCAGCAGCGGTTTTCTCCGTATTGTCAGCGTTTGGAGTAGAGTGGCTCAGCAAGCGGCAAGAGATGCGCGAAGATTCGGCCATCGCCGTGTTTTGGACACTGGGTATGGCACTGGGTATCTTCTTTAGCTTTTTAGCACCAGGTTTTACACCCGACTTATCCGCTTTCCTATTCGGGAATATTCTTACCATCTCCACTGGAGATATATGGTTCCTTTCGATAGTGTCAGTAGCGCTAATCTTCTTTTTTATCTTTTTCATCCATCCCATCATCTATATCGCCTTTGATAGAGAGTTTGCCTGCTCGCAAGGCATCCCCGTCCGCCTTTTCGAATATCTGTTGATGATGTTTATTGCTCTGACCATCGTGGCTTGTCTACGCATGATCGGTATCGTGTTGGCCATTTCACTGCTCACTATACCGCAGATGACCGCAAATCTCTTCACGCACAATTTTAAACACATCATCTGGCTATCTATATTGATAGGTTTTGGCGGCTGCATTGGAGGCTTGGCCATTTCCTATCTGATGCAAGTACCTTCGGGCGCATCCATCATCTTCTTCTCTATATTGATTTACGCACTATGCAAGATAACACAGGAAATCGGCAGAAAAATAAAGACCTAAGCTGTCGTCACTTGCGACAGTTGCGTATAATGCTGTATGGCGTTGTGCTATTCTTCGGTGTGCTTACACTTAGCGGTTGTTCAACCAAAAAGAACACCAAAGGTACGCGTTTTTATCAGGCGCTGACTACTCGTTACAATGTATATTTCAATGGTAATGAAGCCTATAAAGCAGGATGCTTAGCTCTCGACCAAGGCAATAAGGACAACTATATGGACCTGATTCCACTCTATCCCATCGGCAATCCATCGTCAGTAGGGATAGGAAGTGGTGATTTTGATCGTGCCATCGAGAAATCGCAAAAGGCCATCACACTCCATTCCATCAAACGCAAGCCACAACGAAAACCAGGCAAACGCTACTCGGATTCGTACAAAGAATGGCTGAAACGCCGTGAGTTCAATCCATTTCTATATCACGCTTGGCTTTTATTAGGTAAGGCACAGTTTCAGAAAGGTGATTTTCCCGAAGCAGCCGCTACTTTCTCTTATGTAGCACGCCTCTATTCTACTCAACCCGAAATCGCTGCCGAAGCTCGTATTTGGCTAGCACGCTGCTACACAGAGTCGGAGTGGTATTATGATGCAGAGGAGGTATTACAGAAAGTGAATAATGACAGTCTGCCCACTAAACTTGTACCCGATTACTCCACAGCTTATGGCAATTATCTATTGGGTAGTGAACGTTTTCGTGAAGCAATCCCCTATCTGCTGACTACCATAAAGAACGAAAAAAACAAACTCCAGAGGGCACGTGAATACTATCTGCTGGGACAAGTTTATCAATTACTGGGCGAACCTGGGAATGCCTTTGCTGCCTATGGGAAAGTGATCCGACAAAATCCTCCTTATGAACTAGAGCTGAATGCTCGTATTCGTCAGACCGAGGTAGCTGTGTACAATACAGGTAGACAGACAGCAGCGATGAAAAAGATCACCGACAAACTGAACCGTATGGCGAAGCAGGATAAGAACAAGGATTATCTAGATCAGGTGTATTATGCGCTGGGCAATATCTATATGACTGCAGGCGATACGGTGCAAGCCATCAAAGCCTATCAACTGGGCGTGGATAAAAGTACACGCGGCGGCATTGAAAAGGGGGTTCTTCAACTAACACTAGGCAACCTATTCTGGGAGATGGGGCGTTATGGCGAAGCGCAAGTGGCTTATACCGATGCCATCGGCCTACTGGATAATCAGCACGAGGAATACAAAGGCATCACTCGCCGTTCAGAGATACTAGATGAGCTTGTACCCCATGTGGAAGCCATCGAACTACAAGATAGTCTCCAACACTTAGCATCCTTAGATGAAGCCTCGCGCATGATAGTAATTGACACACTGATAGCACGTTTCATCCAAAAAGAGGAAGCGGAGGCCAAAGCCCAACGTGAAGCTGAGCGCGACCAAGAACGCAATGAGCTAATAGCCCAAAATGCCAGTAACCGCCCACAAAGCTCGACAACAACACCAACCGTTTCGACAGGCGACAACTCCTGGTATTTCTACAATCGTCAGGTGATGGCACAAGGAAAAACCGACTTCCAGCGCCAGTGGGGTAATAGAAAGCTAGAAGACAATTGGCGCAGGAAGAACAAGACAGTAGTATCGCTCGATGATTTTGAGGAAGTGAACTATGATGAACCCGAAACGGGAGAAGTAGACGCTGAAGAAATAGTGCCCGGAACTGATACCACACCTAGTGATACTGCAGGTAATGCAGAAACTGAAGCAATAGATGAAAAGAATCCGTTATTCTATTTACAGCAAATACCACTAACCCCCGAAGCTATGGACGCTTCGAATGGTATATTATCCGAAGCTCTCTTCAATGCGGGGATGATCTATAAAGACAAAGTAGAAGACTATCCGCGTGCCGAGAGAACCTTTATCCGTCTATTCGATAAATTCCCCGACTATGCTACCTTGGATGAAGCCTATTACAACTACTATCTATTGATGGGTAGACTAGGACGCATGGCCGAGGCAGAACGTATCAAAGCCATATTGGCACAGCTATATCCTGAAAGCAAATATTCATTGATCGTTAATGATCCGGAGTTTGCTTATATCTCTGTTCATGGTAAACGTCTAGAAGATTCGCTCTATGCTGCCACTTATAGAGCCTACCAAAATGACAACTTGAATGAAGTGATAGCTAATGGAGAGTTATCAGCACGGCGTTATCCGATGGGTACACACCGCCCGAAATTTATCTTCCTCGAAGCTGTAGCTGCTTTACAACAAGGGGACCAGAAGCTTTTCTTAAGTGAGCTGAAAACTTTGGTACAAAACTATCCCGAGAATGAAATCACCGATCTTGCCGCCCATATCTTAAAGGGAATACAAGAAGGTCGTCTTCTGGCATCGGGTGCTATGTCGTTCGGCAACATATGGGGACGTCGCAGCGGCGAAGGTGGAGAAGAAGAGGAAATGGCTGTAGTAGATTCACTCAACAGCTTCAGTGCAGAACGCAATACCCCCTATCTCTTCATTTTGGCCTACGAAGATGGAAAGATTAACGAAAATCAGTTGCTTTACGAGATGGCACGTTATAACTTTGCTTCATTCTTAGTAAAGAACTTCGATTTAGACATTGAACGCGATCGTGGCATCGGCCGATTTATCGTGAGCGATTTCAACAATCTGGACGAAGCCCTTTATTATCGTCGCCAACTCTACAGCAATCCTCAGATGAATGAAAAGTTGAGTGGTCTACGTGCTTTGGTCATATCGAAAGAGAATTATGATTTGATGAACCGTTATTTCAGCTTCGATGATTATGATAAATTCTTCGAAGAAACATTTGGAGAAGCTGGTTCACATCCTCTAATCGAAGGCATCGAGATAGACGGAAGCACCTTGGATGATCCAATCATGAATCTACCCGAACGTGATGAAGACGACTGGGAGGACTCCGAAAACGAAGACGATGTAATTGACGAAGAAGATGCAGGCAATTATTATATATTTTAAAACAACAATCTGAAACGATGAGAAAAGACCATTTACTTTGGGTAGATGATGAGATAGACTTGCTACGCCCACATGTACTTTTCCTTCAGTCGAAAGGATATGAAATAGACACTGTGACCAATGGCATGGATGCCATTGACATGTGTCGCGAAACAACCTATGACCTGATTTTCCTAGACGAGAATATGCCAGGCATCAGTGGTCTGGAAACATTGGCACGTATCAAAGAGATCATGCCCAATGTTCCGGTAGTGATGATCACCAAGAGCGAGGAAGAGAATATCATGGACATGGCTATCGGCAGCAAGATTGCTGATTACCTAATCAAGCCTGTCAATCCTAATCAGATACTCCTCTCTCTTAAAAAGAACTTACACCGCAGCAACATCGTGACAGAAGTGACACAGACTGCCTATCAACAGAACTTCGGTAAAATTGGTATGCAGATCAACGATTCACTGACCATCAATGATTGGATGGAAGTGTATCGTCGTTTGGTTTATTGGGAGTTGGAATTGGAAGCTAGTGGCAGTCCCATGTCTGAGATGCTCACTATGCAAAAGAATGAAGCGAATATCGCTTTCTGTAAATTTATAAAACGCACCTATCTCGATTGGATGGGTGCCATGAATCCAAAGAAACCACAAGAAGATCAACGCCCTCTGATGAGTCCCGACGTGATAAAGCGTAAGGTATTCCCATTACTAGACAAAGGCGAAAAGGTTTTCTTCTTGGTACTTGACAATTTTCGCTATGACCAATGGCGCGTAGTGGCAGAAGAGCTTGCTGCACTCTACAACATCGAAGAGCAGCTTTATGTCAGCATTCTGCCTACCGCTACACAATATGCTCGAAATGCCATCTTCTCGGGGTTGATGCCCGACCAGATTGCGCGCATGTTTCCCGAACTCTGGGTTGATGAAGACGATGAGCAAAACAAAAACCTCAACGAGGCACCATTAATACAGACCTGCATTAACCGCTTCAGGCGCCAAGACAGTTTCTCCTATCATAAGATCAATAATGTAAGCGAAGGTGAGAAGCTGAACGCACAACTCACCAAGCTATTGGCCAACGATTTGAATGTAGTGGTCTACAACTTCATCGATATGCTGAGTCACACACGTACCGAAAGTAAGATGATACGCGAGCTTGCCTCGACAGAGGCTGCCTATCGTAGCTTGACGCTTTCATGGTTCCGACATTCACCCGTCCGCGACTTGCTCCGCGAGTTGGCCGAGCGCAAAGTCAAGGTGGTCATCACGACCGATCATGGCAGCATCCGCGTAGACAATCCCATTAAGGTACAAGCCACCAATGGCGAGATCAATTCCAACCTTCGCTACAAGTTGTCGCGCAATATGAACTACAACTCCAAGCAGGTTTACGAGTTAAATCGTCCGGCCGAGGCATGGCTACCATCGCCCAATGTGAGCACGAAGTATATCTTCGCCACAAATCGCGACTTCTTGGCCTACCCTAACAATTTTAATTATTATGTTTCATACTATACCAATACCTTCCAGCATGGAGGCATCTCGATGGAAGAGATGCTGATTCCACTCATTACACTGACAGGTAAATAAAGGTATAGAACAATCGTTTTTAATATACAACAAAAGCTTTACGATATGGAAATCATTATTCAATCGGTGGATCAGCTACAAGAAGCTGCTCGCCAATTTATTCAAGAAATGGGTGACAGTACCGTATTCGCACTCTATGGTAAGATGGGTGCTGGTAAGACCACTTTTGTCAAAGCCGTTTGTGAGGAACTGGGTGTATCAGATATGATTACATCCCCTACCTTTGCCATCGTCAACGAATATCGCTCTGATGAGAGTGGTGAGTTGATCTATCACTTCGACTTCTACCGCATCAAGAAATTGAGCGAAGTCTACGATATGGGTTATGAGGATTATTTCTATAGTGGCGCGCTCTGCTTCATCGAATGGCCCGAACTGATAGAAGAGCTACTACCGGGCGATACCGTAAAGGTGACCATAGAAGAACTCGAAGACGGAACACGTCGCATCAGCATGTAAGCCAATGAATCCCAACTATTTTATATTGACCGTTTTTATCCTTGTGGGTTGCCTCATTGTTCTGGCAGCCATTTTTAACTGGGATTGGTTTTATACGGCACGCAATGCACGCTTCATCACCAGTCGATTCGGGCGTAAATGGGCACGCATAGCCTATGGTTTGATCGGCGTGATTGTTATCGTGCAAGCAGCCTTACTCTTACACTCCATTCTCAATACTAATACCTAAATTCAGCGCGGCAGCTTATATCAGTTGTCGCGCTTTCATTTCCAGATATTTGTTGATAACATTGATAGTGAGAGCTTCGGGTGCAGTTAGTAGAGCATATATCCCATTCTGACGAAGCGTATTCACGATGAGTCGTTTCTCGTAAGCAAACTTTTCACCGATGACTTGCTGATAATATGCTTCAGTATGCATGGGCTGTTCTCGCAGATAAGTCTTAAGATCGGCATCCTCAAATAGTACCGCTAAGATACAATGTTTTTTTGAAAGTTGCCGCAAATATGGCAATTCTCTATTAAGCGCCCCCAGATCACTGAAGTTGGTATAAACAATGAGCAAACTACGCTTGTGCAGATGTTTCTCTACTTGCACACACAGTTCGGAGTAATCAGATTCAGAGAAGGCCGTTTCCTGCGCATAGAGTGTATCCATGATAGTCTGCATCTGCTTCTTGCTCTTCCCTGCCGGAACAAAGGTATCTAAGTGATTGTTGTAGGTGATCAGTCCTGCCTTATCATCTTTACGGATAGCGATATGCGACAATACTAATGTAGCATTGATGGCATAGTCGAGCAGAGTCATGCCCCCAAAAGTTTGTTGCATCACGCGCCCTTTATCAATCAAATTATAAATGGGTTGCGAGCGTTCATCCTGATAGACATTCACCATTAGCGAGTTGCGCCGTGCCGTTGCTTTCCAGTTGATAGAGCGATATTCATCTCCCTGCACATAGTCGCGTATCTGCTCGAAATCGGTTTGTTGTGCCACCTTACGAATGCGTTTTATGCCGAGCTCGTTCAGATTATTACTCATGGCCAATAGTTCGTAACGGCTCAGCATCAGGTAAGATGGATAAACCTTTACATCTGTCGGTTCGCCTTGTGTAAAACGTCGTTCTACCATGCCGATGACGGTGCGAGTAAATACACGTATACGACCAAAATTATAAACACCTCGTTTGGTGGGCCGTAATGTGTACTGCACGATGCCTTCGCCCTTCTTTTCGAGCGAGAGATGATAGTCTATATCACGCCGCTGAAAGATGAAAGGAGCCTCATCCATCACAGTAATGTTTACCTTGAAAGGATAGGAACTACTTATCGGAATCTTCACCTTATTCTCATCACCATTGGAAAAGCGATCCGCACAGTGGCGGGATGCCTTTATCTTGCCACCTGTAAAGAGCAATACCACATCAAGCAGAGCGACAAAGCTATAAATGCATAGCAATACATTGCCCACCTCATAGAGAGGCGACCAAAAATACCCACCCAACAGCAACAGCACAATAGGCAAGGCGACAATATAGAATCGGCGAGTCAGAAACATGTTTTATTTCGGTACTTCTATCTGGTCAATGAGACGTTGAACGACTTTCAATGGCGTGAAACCTTCCATCTCTGCTTCTGCAGTGAGCTGTATACGGTGTTGCAGCACATAAGGCGCCACAAACTTTATATCTTCGGGAGTCACAAAGTCGCGTCCTTGCAACAAGGCATAAGCCTTTGCCGATTGCAACATGGCTACTGAACCGCGCGGCGACACACCCAGGAAGATGCGTTTATCTGTACGAGTTTGCTGCACGATCATCGCTATATATCGAAGTAGTGATGGTTCTATATATATCTTGGCCACTAATTGACGATATTCTA
>CAMTPC010000014.1 GCA_947074295.1 uncultured Bacteroides sp.
TCAGCAGCTCTTTGTGAAGCAACCAGTTAGGGTGATTCGGATCAAATGTGATTTCGTCAGTGAAATTTGGGTTGGGGTGAATCCAAATGGTATCTTCTCCTCCTTCGAACACACCACCTAGGATAGCAGCCAAAGAACCAGGGCCTAGTTGTGTATTGGCCACCGGAAGCATATCGGCCTTAAGGCTACTATGCGCTACGTACCAGTCCAAATAGTCGGCACGCCACTGTGGGTCGAACCACTTTTGGTTCAAATCTTTTGGCGCTTTTGGTGCAGCGATATTAGCGTGTGGTGTCACACCCTCTTGGAAGTGTTCCCACATATTCAATACGATGCCTTTGCCATTCCACCAATCAGTATATCGTTTTTTAGTTTCCTCTAAATTGGGTTTCCAGGTTTTCATATAATGTCTTTCTTTTTTAGTTCCAAATTCCTTTAAAATTCTCATCAATATGCAATGAAACGCTCTTACTTAAATCCATATCATCTGTACATTCTACATCTTCAGGATAGATAGATATAGTGCTGCCATTGCGCACATAGACAGGCATCTCTTCGAGCGGCACTTCTACATCGTGATACCAACGTTCACCTTTCAGGTGTTCACCTGTGAAGAAATTCACCCAATCTCCTTCAGGCAGATAGATACCGCGGCGATTCTCGCTATTTATCACTGGTGCCACTAAGAAATCATCGCCAAAATAATACTCATCATCTATGTGCCAGCATACTTTGTCGGCAGGATGGTGATACACCAATGCGCGTAGTAGCGGATAACCCGTAGTTACTGCCTTTTCACTTTGCTCTACGATATAGGGAAGAAGCTTGTAGCGCAATTTCCACCATTTCTTGATGCTGTCGGCAATGACAGGATAGTGCCAAGGCTCGCGCTTATTGGTGCCGTGATAGCGAATGTGTGACGAAAATACACCAAACTGCGTCCAACGCATATACACATCATCGGCCACGACAGAGTTCATGAAGTTGGGCAGTGTGTGGAAGCCTGGGACATCGTGGCTCCAGAAGGCAAAACCCGAAAGTCCGAAGTGTAAACCGCCCTTCAACGAGCCCGCCAGTCCATCCCATGAACTGCAAGAGTCACCTCCCCAGTGGAGAGGATAGCGCTGACAGCCTGCCCATGCTGAGCGTGCCCATACGATGCCATCGCCCGTCACTTCTTTAGTGATTTCGTAGGCAGCTTTCTGATAGAGTAGGGCATATAAGTTATTCAGAAGTTCGGGCGACATATTTTTATACTTGGCATCCATGTGAATGTTCTCGCCAAAATCTGTCTTAATGCACACCACACCCATATCCAGTAGTCGTTTCAATAGACCTTTGTACCATTCTGTTGCTTCAGGATACGTGAAATCGATAGTTCCTGCATAGTCAAGTGTAGAGAAGTTTGATCCTTCCGAATCTTGAACCTTGGTAAGAGGTGCTATATAGTCATTGGCACGTGCTTCGTCTATCTGTTCGGCTTTCTCGGCTACATAGGGCAACTGCCACAAAGAAACACGATAGCCATTATCTTTCAAGTTCTTAATAAATCCTTCAGGATCGGGGAAGCGCTCCTTATTGAATTTCCACTCGCAGAGCCAGTCCGTCTCGAACCAACCTGTATCCAGGTGAATCACATCGCAGGGATAGTGCTCGTCACGCATACGATCGCAAATCTCATTCACTTCATCTGCACTGAAGTAGGTCATTCGGCTCATCCACACACCAAAACTCCAGAGAGGCGGCATAGAAGGATAGCCCGTCAAGTCGCGATAGCCACGTTGTATTTCCTCAATCGTATTTCCGCCAATCAAGAAAACATCAATCTGTGGCTGGTCACTAAGGAATTGTACTGAGCGGCTAGAGTCAGAAGCCAGTGACAGTTTGCTGTAAGCGCACGTATGATAAAAAGCACCATACATGCGACTTGATATATAGAAGGGTATGTTTTTATAAGTTCGTCGATTATTCACTCCCTGTCCATCTTGATTTTTCAAGAAGAACGATTCTCCGCTGAGGTCCATCTTGGCAAATCGTTCACCCGTGCCTGCGAAGCATTCGTCTGACTTGCATTCGAATGAAAGTGTAGCGCGCTCTTTAGCCCCATCAAGCTTACAGAATGCCAATGGCAGCGCATCGTAGCGTGGAGGTGAGAAGTGGTCATAAGCCGCTAATCGAATCTCGCGTACGCCATCAGGGTAGAGTCGCAAATCAAATGTGGGCTGTGGATCGGGTAAAAGATCACTCCAATGGTCTATCTCGCTCGGCTTAGTAACCATTACTGCACGGCGGATGCCATCAGCCGTATTCACATCCCAACCTTCATCCGTCTTTTCAAGCTGAAGAGGCATACGTTGGATGCGTTCGCTAAACTGCAACATCTCCGATTGCTCAGCTATTTCGGCCTCTTCAAAGCTCATGAACAGACGCAATATGCCTTGTGTATATTGACGTAATATTAAAGTATATTCTTCTGGAGCGACTGTCGTGTCGGCCATCATGTCATTGGACAATACTTGTTTTTGAAAAGGTACTTGGATACATATATCACCTTGACGCTCATAAACTGATGTTGGTGCATAGGCTTTCCAGAGTGATTCGTCCTTCGAGAGCTCAGTGTCGAAATCCAGAAAGTCGAACAAGTGGTAGTTTGTAGGTCTCATATTTAAAGTATAATTCTTATTTATGGTAATTAGTGAAGTGTATCTTCACTGAGAAAGTTATCGTTGTTGATACGTCCAGCCTGAGTTTTTATGATTTCGGCTACGCTTGGTCCATTGTTGATCCATTGGTTATTTGGCCCGGGCCGATTAGAGTCGAAGCGTTCTTCTGGGCACCAGTTGTTTTCAACGGTATATCCATCTGTAGCTTCGTCGAAATAGATGTAAAAGGCGCGCTCATTAGTAGCGTAGGGTGCATCGACCAATGCTTCTAGTCTGTTGTTGCGCATCACTGAGCGCGGTTGATTAGAGAGGGTGTATAGACCGCCAGCATCATAGAGCTGCTGCGCAAAGTGGTGCACATAGTTGGCTTCGATACGATTATCGCTCATTCCACTTTCTAGCGGAGTCCATCCCCAACCTACACAGATGCCAGAGTAGTTGACATGCGAAACTTCATTGTTGGTAATGTTGATGCCTTTTACATATCCAGCACCAATACCTACTGCACCCCAATCCTCATTAGTCACTTTTGTGATAAGATTATTGTGTATGTCAATGTTCGAGCAGAGTTTTTGTGCTAAAGCTGGTTTATAGGGGATATGTGTCTCGAAACCTCCATCGGGAAAGGTTCCAATCATCAACCCTGTCCCACCTATGTCTGTGAAAATACAATTTTGTACTTTTGAGTTGGAGACACCTTCAGCCAAATCTAATCCTGTACTACCCATTCGCTGGAAAGTACAGCCGTCAAAAATGATATGGTTGGCATAAGTCGCTGTTATAGCCGATTCAGGTCTTTTGATCCATGCCTGATTTTCCAATTCAGCTTTCTCAGGTAGTCCTGGTATATATAGTTTGTAGGCATCGATTAGTGGGAAGCCGCCTTGCAAAGGTACATGCCCTTCATGAGAGGGACGCATCCACGACGCATGCTCAAAGCGAATGTTATCGAAATAGATATGCTGGACAGGGCGTTCGGGAGTGCCTGCTATTTCGAGGAGTGTCTCTTGTGCAGGTACGATGACTTCTGCCTGTGTCATATCTTCTCCTAAACGAGGAAGGTAGTAAATGCGACCATTGGGATAATCTTGAAACCACTCTCCAGGCAAGTTCAGAAGCTCTAATGCATTCATCAAACAAAAAGATGAATTTCCCCTTTCGCCACCGATAACAGGTTGTGGCCAAGGGTGAGCAAACTCCAGCTGGCTCTCGGGTTGATGAAATCGAACAACTGTTTGTCGGCCTTGCTGCTCCATAGAAGCCACACGCAATATGGCTATAGCCCAGCGCTGATGCACCAACATTTCAAGCTGTTTGGCATTTTGCAGTCCAGCTATATCGGGTGTTGGTATAGTGATCGTTTCATCATGTGGGTTAAAGTCAATCATACGTTCTAGCACACCTTCGGCAAACTGAGAAACCCGTTGTGCTTTGGTGCCATTTACCCACATTTGTCTAAACTCCAACTGTCTATTACCAATCAGAGGGGCATCCGTCCACCACACTAGTGAACGCAGAGCAGGTGCGATACGAGGATCGTTGCAACCTTGTTGCCAGCCATTGACCGATATGCCCCCGCTTATTACAGCCTTCTTATCCTTTACCGAGCGGATGATTGTAGGTGAAGAGGCATTGCCGCTATCTTCAGGCCGGATCAATAATGTTTTAGCTTCTTTATATAGGCCCTCGTCAAGAAGGATGGTAATACCGTTCTCAATGCCCTTTTCGTTCAATCTCCGCCATTCGCGAGCTTGTTTCAGGGCTTGTGTCACAGTTTTTAAAGGAGAGGTTTTTGTGCCCTCATTGGCATCATTACCTCGTGTAGAAACATAAATTTCGCGTGCTTGTAGGGTCTGTAAAGATATAAATAGGGTTATGATGTAAAACGCTAGTTTCTTCATAAAATGGTGTTTTCTATTGGTATTGAGATTATATATATTAGACGCTAAACAGGCTTTGACGTACTCTATATAGAATTATTTTTTTAACTATTTAGCGATAATAGTGCTTGAAATAAAATATCTTCTATCTTTATAGTTATAAATCGAATAGACCAATCTAAATAATATGAATAAAGATGATCGTCCTTATGCAATCGTTACGGGTGCCTCTTCGGGGGTGGGGCGCGAATATGCAGTCCAATTGGCTTATCGTGGCTATAATCTGATTTTGGTGAGTAATGATGCGAATGGAAATGATAATATATCCATTGAAATTAAAAATAAATATAAGATAGTAGTTTATCCTTTTAATTTGGATTTGACGTTGACGGCTTCTGTAGACGCATTAGTACGTTTTGTCGAGCAAGAGAATTTGCAAGTCGATGTATTGGTGTGTAATGCCGGAGTATTAGTATTCGGAGGTGTAACATCTACCTCTGTTCTGTCTATGGAGCGAATCGTCGAGTTGCATTGCTTGGTTCCTACTTTGCTTTGTCGTGCTTTTGCTCGAAAGATGGTGGATCATGGAAAAGGTTATATCCTCATCATGTCATCGGCTACAGCTTGGATGCCCTATCCGACCATAGCCGCATATAGTGCCACAAAAGCTTATCTCAAAACGTTTGGCCGTTCGTTGTGGTATGAATTACGGGATAGGGGAGTAAAAGTAACAGTGGTTTTCCCGGGTGCAATAGATACTTCTTTCTATGATCTGTCTATTTCTATGCGGCAACATTTGCTGTGGTGGCATGTGATGCTTTCGCCTGCTGTGGTTGCCCGAAAAGGACTCAAAGCATTGTTCGCTGGGCGCCATTGCTTGGTGCCAGGCGTATTTACAAAACTTTGTGTAGTGATTTGTAGACTGCTTCCTGCTTGGGCATTGTTGCCCATATTATCTAATAAGCGAATACGTAAGCTTTGGGAATAGGAGATAATACAAAAAGAGAGATACAATTAGATTGTATCTCTCTTTTTGTGTGGTACCACCAGGAATCGAACCGGGGACACAAGGATTTTCAGTCCTTTGCTCTACCAACTGAGCTATGGTACCGTTCTTGTTTGCGGTTGCAAAGGTAGGGATATTTCTGTATTCTCCAAATTTTTAAGAGAGATATTTTTTAATAAAAACACTGATAGGTAGCTATTAGGCTTACTATCAGTGTTGTAGTGCAAATAATATTTTTATTATTTTTCTTGCAAAGGATTCCAGCCTTGTGCTTTAAGTTCGAATTCTTGTCCATCGCGAGTGACAAGCAAACAGCCCAATTCCGGTTTTGTGATATGGCCTATGAGTTTTACCCCTTCCATATTAGCCACCTTCTCATGATCGGCTAGCGGCACAGTGAATAGAAGTTCATAGTCTTCGCCACCATTCATGGCACAAGTTGTCAGATTCATATTGAACTCTTCGGCAGTAACAGCAGTCTGATAATCGATGGGGATTTGCTCCTCATAAACACGGCAACCCGTATGACTCTGTTTGCAAATATGCATCAGTTCAGACGAAAGTCCATCTGATACATCCATCATGGATGTAGGTACGATATTGGCTTCGGCCAGTTTTTCTATGATGTCTTTACGTGCTTCGGGCTTTAATTGTCTTTCCAGCAAATATTCTTTGCCAGTGAAGTCGGGTTGTATATCCTTTTCGCCTTGCAATACTACCTTCTCACGTTCAAGCAACTGTAAGCCCATATAGGCTGCGCCCAAATCCCCTGAAACACATATCAGGTCAGTATCCTTGGCACCATTGCGATAAACGATCTTGTCTTTGGCAGCATCACCTATACAAGTAATACTGATTGCTAAGCCGGTAAGTGATGAAGTGGTATCTCCACCAATGATATCGACGCCATACTGTTGACAAGCCAAGCGGATGCCCGAATAGAGTTCATCCATATCTTCTATGCTGAAACGTTTGGATATGGCTAGCGATACTGTAATCTGACGTGGAGTGCCGTTCATAGCATAGATATCCGAAAAATTGACCACTGCAGATTTGTAACCCAAATGTTTCAATGGTACATACGTCAAATCAAAATGTACACCTTCCATCAGGAGGTCAGTAGTGACGAGCACTTCTTTGTCCTCCTCAAACTTCAGGACTGCCGCATCATCACCCACTCCCAATTTGCTTGAGCTGTTTTGCAACTCAATTTTATCAGTCAAGCGGTCGATGAGGCCAAATTCGCCAATCGAGGCTATTTCTGTTCGCATATATTACAGATTGTTTTTATGAACGATTGATCAATTCACGCATGATTGTAGTCATCTTAGGCTGAGCAGCATCGGCAGCTTCCTGTACTTCTTCATGAGTGATTTCTACGATCTTGCCTTCTACACCGAGGTCGGTCACTACAGAGATACCAAAACACTTGATACCGCAATGACGTGCCACGATCACTTCGGGTACGGTAGACATGCCTACAGCATCACCACCAAATATGCGGAATAGCTTATATTCGGCTGGTGTTTCAAAAGTAGGACCTTGTGTACCTACATATACACCATGCTGTACCTTGATACCTTTTTCTTTGGCGATTTCATTGGCTTTAGCGATCAGTGCTTTGTCATAGGCTTCGCTCATGTCTGGGAAACGGGGTCCATAAGGTATATTCTTCCCGCGCAATGGATGTTCTGGGAAGTGGTTGATATGGTCGGTGATAATCATCAAGTCGCCAATCTCGAAAGCTGGATTAGTTCCACCGCTCGCATTGGAAACGAAAAGAGTTTTAATACCCAATTCGCGCATCACACGCACAGGGAAAGTCACTTCTTTCATATTGTAGCCTTCATAGTAATGAAAGCGTCCTTGCATGGCCATGATTTCTTTATCACCCAATTTTCCGAAGATCAACTTACCACTGTGACCTTCTACAGTAGATACCGGAAAATTAGGAATCTCATCATAGGGTATTTCATACTTTTCAGTGATTTCATTCACTAAGCTGCCTAGACCCGTACCCAGGATAATGGCAGTTTCGGGGCTGGTGTGCATGCGCGCGCTAAGATAGGCCGCAGTCTCGTTGATTTTCTCTAACATAATCTCTAATATGTTGGTTTAAACTATTTTGTTGGTTCCGAAGAATCTTTATTGTAATGGGTTGCACATAGATGTGCTGTTTCATACCTTCACTAAGTTCGGGATGGTTTAAGAACCGTGTGCCATCTTTCTCGGTAGTGATAATGATTGCATTCTTTCTATCCAAAAGCGCGAACTTTTCTTCGATTAGCTCTATGTCTTTTGCGGAGAAATCATGATGATCGTCAAAAATAGCTATTTCTACTCTTTTTGCATACTCTTTCATCTTTTTTATGAGTGGTGCAGGTGAGGCTATTCCAGTGACAAGAAGCACTTCTTTGTCTTTCAAAGGAATGGGGGATGTATCAAAATCACTTGCCTTCAATGCTATTTCAGGAAAAAGAGGTTTGATAGTTCCATAATCGAACATTGAAAAATATAACTCTTGTTGGGGCAAAAGGTTCAGCTTTTTGGCAATATTCTCAAAATCTGTTTCTTGAAGAGTTGATGGACACTTGGTCACTACAACCATTTGTGCTCTATGTTTTCCTGTTTTCGACTCGCGTAATCGTCCTACTGGTAGCACTGCATCCTCGCTAAAAAGGCGATTATAGTCGGTGAGCAATATATATAAACCTGCTTTGACATAGCGATGCTGGAAGGCATCATCGAGAATGACAGCTTCAACCTTTGGGTCATCAAGACGCAAAAGTTCTTCCATCCCCTTACATCTTTTTTCGGCTACTGCTACGCGTATAGCTGGAAACTTCGACTTGATTTGATAGGGCTCGTCACCGATTGTCAGGGCGTCGCTCAGATGATCGGCTAGTAGATAGCCCTTGGTCTTGCGCTTATAGCCACGGCTTAATACGGCAATGGCATATTGATCTTTCAATAAATCGACGATATATTCTGTGTGCGGAGTCTTTCCTGTACCACCAACGGATAGATTGCCTATGCAGATAGCAGGAACAGAAAAGCTTTTCGATTGCAATATATTGCAATCGAAAAGCTTATTTCGTAGAGCGGTGACTCCATTGTATATCCACGAAAGCGGATAGAGGCACCGATACAGTTTTACGGTGGGTATGCTCATAGGCATTTATACATATATTTTCTTTTTATTTTATATTCAGCTCAAAAGGCAAACGAGTCTGGATCTGTGAGCGATTTTCCATATCGTGCAACAGCTTCAAATCATTATAGAAACCACCAAATTGTGATTTTAATATTTCTGATTTAACATAGTTGCCATTGGCTTTGTTGAACAAGCTGCTCAGAAAATCTTCTTTTGCAGGATATGTGCAAATGGTATAGTTCTCGATATCTGCTTTCTGTACGGCTATATCTAGTGCAGTCTGCACACCACCCAACACATCTACTAGTCCTAATTCCAAGGCCATTTCGCCAGTCCATACACGACCCTCGGCAATTTTTTCGATTGCCTCAGTTGACATATTACGGCCTTCAGCGCAGCGATCAACAAAAAGTCCATAGATACGATTCACATACGACTGCATCAGATTCTTTTCGCCATGGTTGAGAGGTCTCATCATTACGCCAAAATCGGCATATTCATTGGTTTTCACCACATCCATGCTAAGACCCAATTTATTGGTCAATCCTTCGATATTGGGGATCAATCCAAATACACCAATCGAACCAGTAAGTGTGGTAGGCTCGGCAACAATCGTATCGGCAATACAAGAAATATAATAACCACCCGATGCTGCATAATCAGACATAGAAACAATTACAGGCTTTTCGCTCTTTAGCTCCTTTACAGCATGCCAGATTTGCTCTGATGCAAAAGCGCTACCTCCAGGCGAGTTGACACGAAGCACTACAGCTTTCACGTTTTCATCTTCCTTGAGCTTTTTCAAGTCGCGAATAACTTTTGTACCAACAATACATTGTTCAGATGAAGATGATTCTTGGTCAACAATTTCTCCTACCGCATAATATACAGCAACAATGTTGCCACTCTTGTCTTTTGGCACATTCTTTTTTACATTTTTCATATCTCCTATACTTAGGATAGGCATACGTGCATCTTTGTCAAGACCAATAGAAGATTTTAGATAATTGCGTACATCATTTTGATAGATCAGCGTATCAATCATGCCACTTTGTATGCTGAAATCGGCAGGATGGAACATCATCATCTTGTCAGCAAGTAGGTTTAGTGAATCCTTTGATATGTTGCGTGAAGCAGAAACTTCAGTGATCAATTGATTCCAGATAGAGCCAATGTATTCTGTAATTTGCTCGCGGTTAGCTGGGCTCATTTCATTGCTGATGAATGGTTCGACCGCAGATTTGTATGTACCAACCTTGAATACTTGCATATCGATGCCAAGTTTGTCGAGCAATCCTTTATAGAATAATGGGGTTGCTGCAATACCATGCCACGTTAACATTCCTTGAGGATTGAGTAACACCTTGTCTGCAACGGATGCGAGATAATACATGCCCTGTGTATAGTTATCGGAATAGGCAATGACAGGTTTGCCGCTTTCTTTAAAAGTGATCAGCTCATTGCGAATAGCCTGTAAACTGGCGTAGCTAGCTGAAAATTGGCGTGCATTGATGTAGATGGCTTTGATATCATCATTCTCTTTTGCTTTTTTGATGGATGCTACTATATCATCCAATCCAAAAACTTCCGCATCTGAACTGATAAGTCCTGCAAGCATCGTGCTTAGATCGTCTTGGGTGCGTTCCACTAAAGTACCATTGAGGTTCAACATCATCACCGTATTCTTTCGAACTATAGTTTCGGTATCCGAAGATGAAACTATGGAGAAGATGGTAATGATACTAATGATAAAGATAACAATTCCCGTGAGAATCAATCCTGTAATAGTAGCGAGAGTAAATTTAAAGAATTCTTTCATATTTGATTTATAATTTGTGTTGACCTTTATTTCGCCAACAAAGATAAAAATTGATGTTTATTTTCACAATTAGACGGACTTATATTTAAATAATCACACTTATAGACTCTTTTTCGTCATAGTTTTTAATAAATTGTCTTTAAGTCGTTGAAATATAGATGATTAGTGTAGATGCTGGTTTTGATTCTTAACATATCTAGTAGGTAGGGCTGTTCACTCCGGTGATTAAGGCTACTCACCTTGCTGGTCGAGGCTGAAGATTAAAGCTTTTATAGCTTGATTGCTTGTCAGGTCTCCTTTGCCTTTTAATGGGCTATTTGGATATTGTAAAATGCGACAAGAGCGATAATCAATTCGAAATTAAGCATGATGGGAGAAAGGCTAATTACGGGACGGTAAGCACAGTTGTTACGTAATCTCACATGTTTATACCGTTTGTTATAGGATCCAAGACTTCTTGCAAAGGAGGAATGCCTCCTATCAGCATGTACGCAAGTGTAAATGGCTTAAAAAACGATTGGCAGAGCGTTTAGTCGTAAAAGGTAGATTTCTTGCGTTGCATCCTGTAACGGCGGCTGTAGCTTAAATGCGAATCCGTCTAAGATGGTAAATATTTGATGTAAAGGATAAGAAAATAAAGGGTGTCGACCAGGGAGAAGAGAGGCTAAAAGTAAGCACATAATATTGAAGAACGAATCAAAATGAAATAGGCGGCCGGTTGATAGGCTGGCAATCCTGTTTAAACAGTTCTCGTCATTTGGAAAGGCTTATGCGCTATCGATTAGGCTTGCAGAAATATTCAATAGAATAATAAGGTTCAATGTCGATAGGCTGTAGCTGGCGCAATGTTACAATGATATAGAGAAATTTGGCGAATGGGACTCCTATAAGGTTCTAGAAACTTTTGAGAATCACTAAATCGCCATTATCAATTATTTTGAGAAAAGATACAGAAATGTATCGGCAAAACTTTTTAAGGCAAAATAAAAGAGTTTAGAGCATAAATAAGAGGGGAGGGGACATAGCTTGCCTCTTATTTAGATTATCCAAAATTTATGCTTGATGTTTGTAATCCCTCAGGATTTCGGTATGATCCATGGTTTATCGGGTGAGTCAGTATGATCCCAATGAAGTATTTATAGGATATAAAAAAAAGAGAACCTGTAAACAGATTCTCTTTCTAAGAGCGGAAGACGGGGCTCAAACCCGCGACCCTCAGCTTGGAAGGCTAATGCTCTATCAACTGAGCTACTTCCGCAAATTTTGTGGGCAAAGATGGATTCGAACCACCGAAGTCGAAAGACAGCAGATTTACAGTCTGCCCCATTTGGCCACTCTGGTATTTGCCCTTTTCGCTTTTGAGATACTGTGTTTCTCAATTGCGATGCAAAGATACGACTATTTATTTAAACTCCAAATAAAATCGATCATTTTTATTGCAGAAATTGCACATTCGTCACCTTTGTTACCTAGCTTACCACCGGCTCTATCCTCTGCTTGCTCCAGATTATTGGTGGTAATTAATCCGTAAATCACTGGGACATCGCCAGTTACATTTAATTGGGTGATGCCTTGAGTTACTCCCATACATACATAATCAAAATGTGGTGTATCACCTTTAATTACGCAGCCAATTGCGATAATTGCATCGACATCGCAATTTTCTATCATTTGATTTGCTGCAAAAGTTAGTTCGAAACTACCAGGTACATATCTGACCAAAATGTTTTCAGGTTTTGCACCATGGCGTTTCAATGTATCTTCTGCACCTTGACGCAAAGCGTCTGTAATGTTATCGTTCCATTCTGAAACGACGATACCAAATTTCATTCCTTCTGCGTTAGGAATAGAATTAAAGTCATACTCGGATAAGTTATGATTAACTGTTGCCATAAATGAGATATTTATATATTATAATATATGTATGAATGATGAAAGCAAAAGAAAAGGGCGAAAACGATACTGTTCATTTAGAACAGAACATTTTCGCCCTCTCTTATGATTTCATATTTATTATTTTTTCAGTAATGAAGCTTGTTCGATGTATTTTTCGATGTTCATTGCCTGATAAGATTGGAAATATTTATTTTTAATAGTAGTATATGCTTTGATAGCATCATTGTATTTGCCAAGCTTAACATAAATTTCACCAGCCTGTTGCAAGTAGATTGGGCTAAGTGTGTTGCTGTCCGATCGGTCGGCTGCTTTTACTAGAGTAGCAGCAGCTTTGTCAAGTTGACCTAGTTGAGCATAGCAGTTACCTGCAGCACCAAGAATAGCCGCACTTACCATTTTTTCGCTGCTTTTGAAGCTGTCTAGATAAGAAATAGCTTTGTTGTAATCACCAAGTTGGGCATAGCAAATACCAGCGTACGCTTTTGCTAGGTTAGCTGCTTTGGTACCGCTGTATTGATCGATAACGTTTAGGAAACCTACTGTGCCAAGACTGTCGCCGTTGAGCGCTTGTGCAAAGTTGTTTTGCATGAACAGGTCTTCACCTCCGAAAAGTGCAGCTTGTGCTTTGGTTTCGCGGGGCGATTTATATACATTATTGTATACGATTATACCTGCAATGATAATGATTATCGCTATAACAGAAGCGAGAATAGATTTTTTGTTTTTAATAATGAATGTTTCCGATTGTGTCAATGCATCTTCCACATTGGTGTGTTTTTGTTCTGCCATTTCTATAGAATTATTTTTGTTATTATTCAGATTTTACATTTTGAATCGCAAAAGTAGTTTTTTTATAGCTATTCAAGAAATTTGTAACCATCTTTTTTTGTTTCAAGACTCTAAACTGCAAATAACTTACTAATTTTGCCCACACTTAGATAATAGAGTATGCTTTTAAATCAATTGTCAATATTAAATTATAAGAATATACGTCAGGCTGATCTGAATTTCTCCTCCAAGCTAAACTGTTTGTTTGGTTTGAATGGGATGGGTAAAACCAATCTGCTAGACGCCATTTATTTTCTATCATTTTGCAAGAGTGCGTTTAATCCTATTGATTCTCAGAACATCATGCATGATGAAGACTTCTTCATGATACAAGGTCAGTATGCACTTGCTGATGACGTTCATGAGGAAATTTACTGCGGTTTAAAACGAAAAAGCAAAAAGCGTTTTAAGCGTAATAAAAAGGAATATACTCGCCTGTCTGATCATATCGGCTTTTTGCCTCTAGTGCTCGTTTCACCCGCAGATTCAGAACTGATAAGTGGTGGTAGCGAAGAAAGACGCCGCTTTATGGATATGGTGATCTCGCAATATGATAAGACTTATCTTGATGCATTGATACGTTACAATAAAGCGCTGCAACAACGCAATACATTATTGAAGGCAGATCAACCCGCTGATGAAGCGCTCATAGCTGTGTTAGAAGAAATGATGGGGCAGACAGGGGAAGTGATCTTTCGTAAACGTGAGGATTTTATCGCTCGATTTATTCCGCTCTTCCAATCTTTTTATTCTATTATATCGAATGATAAAGAAAAGGTGGGTTTACATTATGAATCTCATGCCCGGGATAATAACTTGACAGAGGTTATAAAGCTTAGTAGACAGCGTGATATGATTATGGGCTATTCGCTCAGAGGAATTCATAAGGATGATTTGGTGATGTCGTTAGGGGATTTCTTGATAAAACGTGAAGGATCTCAAGGGCAGAATAAGACATATTTAATAGCTTTAAAATTGGCACAATTTGTGTTTTTGAAGGAAAATGCAAAGATAACGCCCATACTTCTGCTTGATGATATCTTTGATAAATTGGATGCACAACGTGTAGAACAGATTGTGAAACTGGTAGGCGGCGATGATTTCGGGCAGATATTTATTACAGATACCAATAGTGCCAACCTCGATGCTATGTTGCACCGTATAGGTAGCGATTATAAAATCTTTCGTGTAAATGGGGGAGAGATTCAAGAAGTAGAAACGCCACAAAATATATGAGAAGAAATAAAGCTGAATCAATAGGAAAGCTTCTCCAGGATTATCTTCGTCGAGAATCTTTGGACTCGCCGCTTAATGAGCAACGTTTAATAAGTGCTTGGCCCGAAGTGATAGGTGAAGCAATGGCTGCTTATACTAGTAATCTGTATATCCGTAATCAGACACTCTATGTACATCTGACTTCAGCCGTCTTGAGGCAAGAACTAATGATGGGGCGCGATCTGCTGGTTAAGAGTCTTAACAATAAAGTCGGGGCTACCGTTATTGTTAATATCATTTTTCGTTGAAACATATTCAATATATTATTTCATCCATTTTCATGTCTAAGGGTTCGGTAGGAATGGTTGCATAAAGTTGGAAGGGAAAACATAATCCAATTTTATAACAACCCAGCATGGGTAAAAGGCGATCATAATAACCCTTACCTCTTCCTAGACGATTGCCCGCTTTATCAAAGCCTACACCAGGAATGATAGCTAAATCAATCTTGGTATAATCGGTATATTCCCCATAATCAGGTTCTAAGATATTAAAAGCTCCTACTTTTAACTGATCTTTTCCTCGATATAATCTAAGCTCTAATTCATCACCCACTACAACTGGTAGTATGATCTGTTTTTGCTTATACCATTTTTCTATAAATTCGTGTGTGTATACTTCATCTGGCAAAGAATAGTATAATAAAATGGTATATGCATTTTGGAATTGCGGATGTGCTTCTAATCTATTTAAGGCTTCTTGTGAAAGTCTATAAAGCGAAGAGACACAGAAAGATTTCTTTTTCTGTGCCACTTCTATGCGTAATTTTTGTTTTAATTCTTTCATCCTACTTGAATACTGTCCTTTTTATCCCCAATGATCGGAGCCTTGGGGAACGCCTCTCCCTTTTCAAGTACTTTGATAGCTTCTTGTATGGTTGGGTCAGATTCGTTGAAGTATTTTATGTAGGCTTCTTTGCCCAACATGTTATAGATAATATTGCCATATACATTGCGTTCTAGTTTTTTATAAGAGCGCTGAATTAGTATATTACGTCTTTTTACACCTTTTGAATCTGCAAATCGAATGAACTGTTCCATTACACCTTGTTTCTTCAGATAGCTAAGCAGCTCCTCATCAGTAGTATAATCTTTCATTTTTTCGCGATTCTTATCTGTATATTGGAATGCAAATTGTACTGTTAACCCTTTATTAAACACTTCTGTAGAATAGGATGATAACCCTATTGTATCTTGCGGTACAAATATATCGGGCATGATACCACCTCCTCCATACACTTCACGACCCAAGCGCGTCGTATACTTCTGTGTTTCGTCTTGCTTGATGCTGTCTTTTGAGAAAAACTCGCCGTGCGTATAGCGATTATAGATATCCATCTCATAATCTCTATCTTTGCCATTGTGATAAGGGCGTTGTATGCATCGGCCAGATGGGGTATGATAACGAGCAATGGTAAGTCGCATAGCTGATCCGTCTTTAAATTCGATAGGTTGTTGGACTAGGCCTTTACCAAAAGAACGTCTGCCCACTACTGTACCGCGGTCATTGTCTTGTATGGCTCCCGCAAAGATTTCACTAGCCGAAGCCGAACCTTCGTCTGTCAATACTACTAAAGGCAGATTTTGGAAACTACCAGTACCATTGGCAAATTCGCTCATGCGTTTGTATTTCCTTCCTTCGGCATATACTATTAATTGACCTGCTGGTAAGAATTCGTTTACCATGCGAGTCGCAGCTTCCATATAACCACCTGTATTTCCACGAAGATCAATGATTAATCCTTTAAATTTCTGATTATGTAGTTTGGCCAATGCATTTAGCATCTCTACATGTGTCGTACGGCCAAAACGATTAATTTGGATATAACCAATCTCGTCATCTATCATATATGCAGCATCAACCGTATTTTGAGGAATATCGCCACGGACAATCTGAAAATCTATCAATTCTTTTTCTGTGCCGCGTTTTACACCTACTTTCACCTCAGTGCCTTTTGGGCCTTTTAGTTTACGCATGGCTTTTTCATTTGAGACTACACCACTTCCTACAAATAGTGAATCATCAATCATCACGATTCTGTCTCCTGCCATGAGTCCTATCTTTTCAGAAGGACCTCCACTGATTACAGATGAAACGTGAATAGTGTCGTTTTGTATGGTAAATTGAATACCGATACCACTGAAACTACCTTCGAGTTCTGATGTGACGTCTTCTAAGTCTTTTGCAGGAATATAGGTCGAATGAGGATCAAGCTCAGCTAGTACTTGCGGCATTGCATTTTCTACGAGTTCCACCATATTTAGTGTATCTACATATTGATCATCAACAATGCGTAACAAATCGTTAAGCTTATTTGAAGAGCCGCTGATAATGCCCAAACGGCTTCCCGAATAGTGTTTTGTATAAAATGTGCCAATAAAAATACCAACTACCACACTTATAGCGATGATAATGGGGGTAAAACGGAAAGAGTTCTTATTACTCATATTCAATGTTTGTTATCTTTAAGGATAGAGATTTAAAAATTTAAGCTTCTTGTGGATCAATAAATACCACTTCAATACCTGCTCTTTTCAAAAGTTCTATTCCATCTTCTAGGCGGTAGTGTTCAGAGTATACAACTCGTTTTATACCAGCCTGAATGATAAGTTTAGAGCATTCAATACATGGAGATGCTGTAACATACATCGTTGCATCTTCACTGCTATTGTTTGAACGGGCTATTTTAGTAATGGCATTTGCCTCTGCATGTAAAACATAGGGTTTTGTCAGATTGTTCTCATCTTCGCATATATTCTCAAAACCCGCAGGAGTCCCATTATAACCATCTGATATAATCATTTTATCTTTTACAATAAGGGCACCTACTTTTCTACGAATACAGTAAGAGTTTTCTGACCATATTCTAGCCATTCGTATATAGCGTCTATCTAGCTCAATTTGTTTGTCAGTCATAGAATGTTATGATCGTGCCGGAGCAAATACTAAACACAATGTGATCGGCTCGTATTGCTGGCTTGTTTTATATTCAAAGTAAAGATATAAATTATTGTTATCACCCACATATGAATTAGCACTTTTCATACCTTCAATGATCTTTTTTCCTAGATTGTCGCTCGAATCTAGCACATTGCTTTGCCGTACTGTAGTTTTGAATTCATTATTCTTACCGTCAGCCTGCCAATCTCCTTTCATAGACACCGAACCATTTCCTACAAATGTGCCTACGATAATTGCATCAGTCGTACTTCCCTCAAAATCGATGGTGAACGATTTATTTCCGGTTGCATATGATTGATAATTACTCGAAGTGACGTCCGAAAAGTTGTAGGGATCTAGCATTCCATTCTTTCCCTTTTGTGCTATATAGTTAAACTTCCATGTGCGTCCAGTAAATATAGATTGCACGTCATCCGTATCATTACAACTTCCTAACAGAAGTGGGAGCATTACTAATACTCCCCAAATCCATATGTTTTTTTTCATGTTCTTATTTCTTTTGAACTTCAATGCCATTTCTGATTAATAGAGCATCTATTGAAGGCTCTTGACCGCGGAAGCGTTTATATAGTTCCATAGGGTGTTCTGTACCACCTTTTGAAAGAATGTTTTCGCGGAATGATTCGGCTACCGCAGGATTGAATAAACCTTCTTGCTGGAACAGTGAGAAAGCATCTGCATCCAATACTTCTGCCCATTTGTAACTGTAATATCCTGCAGCATAACCTCCTGCAAAGATGTGCGAGAATTGGGTACTCATGCAAGCATCTTCTACAGCAGGCAATAATTGCGCTTTTTGCCAAGCTGTTTTTTCGAAAGCACGGACATCACCATCAAACGGAGTTTCAATAGTGTGCCAACCCATATCTAGCAAGCCAAAACTAACTTGGCGAAGACAAGCATAGGCTATATTAAAATTGGCTGTCTCTTTAATACGGTTGATTAGTTCTTCTGGAATAACCTCACCTGTTTGGTAATGTTTAGCGAAGGTGTTTAGAAAATCCTTTTCTGTAGAATAGTTCTCCATTAATTGAGATGGAAGTTCCACGAAATCACGGTAAACACTGGTGCCACTCATGCTTTCATAGGTAGTATTTGCAAAGATACCATGAAGTGCGTGACCAAACTCATGCAAGAAGGTATCAAATTCATCAAATGACAGTAAGGCGGGTTTATCTTCAGTTGGTTTCGTGAAGTTCATCACAATCGAAACATGAGGGCGACTATTATCTCCAGTTTTTTCATCCTTCCATTGTCCTTTAAATTCAGTCATCCATGCACCTGCACGTTTACCCGCTCTGGGGTGGAAATCGGTATATAGCACGGCTAAATAATTACCATCTTTATCAAACACTTCATAGGCATCGACTTCTTCATGATAAATAGGAATATCCGTATTCTTCTTAAATGTGATGCCAAAAAGTTCTGTTGCAAGACCGAATACGCCTTTCTTTACATTTTCAAGCTCAAAGTAAGGACGGAGCATTTCTTCATTCAGATTATATTTCTTATCCTTTAGCTTGTTTGAATAATATCCCCAATCCCAAGGCATTACTGTAAAATCATTGCCTTGATCGGCACGCGCTAAAGTTTGCAACTCATTTAATTCTTGTTGCGCTACAGGCGTATAAGCCGTTACTAATTGTTCTAGGAGATTGTAAACAGCATTGCTATTCTCAGCCATCCGTTCTTGCAAATTATAGGCAGCGAAATTATCGAAACCCATTAATTGGGCAATTTGCATACGTGTATTTGCAATTTCCTTTACATTGTTCAGATTATTATACTCATTATCATGTGTACACTTCGTATTATAAGCCATGTATAACTCTTTGCGTAAATCACGATTATCGGCATATTGCATGAAAGGGATATAGCTAGGTCCTTGTAGTGTGAACACCCAGCCCTCAACGCCTTTGGCTTTAGCTGTTTCGGAAGCAGCAGTAAGCACACTTTCTGGAAGTCCCGCTAGTTTGTTGATATCATCAACCACAAGCATATATTCATTAGTCTCCTTCAAGTTATTTTGCGAATACTGTAAAGTCAGCAAGCTTAGCTTCTCGCTCAATTCACGATATTGTTTTCTGCTAGCCTCATCTAGATTGGCCCCTGAGCGAACAAATCCTTTATAAATCTTGTCTGTCAGACGTTTTTGTTCTGGGTTTAAATCTGCTCGATCCATTTGCTCATAAACCGCTTTGATGCGAGCAAATAGTTTTTCATTCAAGCGGATGTCATTTCCGTGTTTACTCATCTCTGGTGTCAATTTTTGAGCCAGAGCTAGCATGTCATCATTAGTTTCAGCACCTTGTAGTGTGCCGAATACGGTAAGAACATTGCTCAATAATTCGCCAGACTTTTCATATGCTAATACCGTGTTTTCGAAGGTAGGAGCAGCAGGGTTGTTGCAGATATCATCAATCTCAATTTTCTGTAGGCGCATACCTTCACGGATGGCAGGTTCATAATGTTCCGTCTTTAATTCGTTAAACGGAAATGTGCCGTGCGGAGTATTTGGAGTCGCAAAGAAAGGGTTTTGTGCATTTGCCATATTCATAACAAAAAGTAATAATAGGGTAATACTAATATTTCTGATATTCATAGTAATAATATAAAATGTATATTCTGTTGATTATTACAAAATTACAAAAATAGACTATATGTTAAATCCATGGTACATTCTTTTTAAAGAGTATTAGTGTTTTGTTACGCTCATTGTTCTTTAGAGTGACATACAAAAAAAGCTGCTTCGCACAATGCAAAGCAGCTTTTGTAAGACTATGTAGTGGATTTTATTACTTGCTGATTACGCGAGCCATTTCCAATACTTTGTTTGAGTAACCCCACTCGTTGTCATACCAAGATACAACTTTTGCGAAGTTATCATCCAAAGAGATACCAGCTTTAGCGTCGAAGATAGAAGTAAGAGCGCAACCACGGAAATCTGTAGATACAACTGCATCTTCAGTGTAACCAAGCACACCTTTCAATTCGCCTTCAGAAGCTTCTTTCATTGCTTTGCAAATTTCTGCCATTGAAGCGCCTTTTTCAAGAACTACTGTCAAGTCTACTACAGAAACGTCAGAAGTTGGAACGCGGAAAGCCATACCTGTCAATTTGCCGTTCAATACTGGCAATACTTTACCTACAGCTTTAGCAGCACCTGTAGAAGAAGGGATGATGTTTTCTAGGATACCACGACCACCTCTCCAGTCTTTCTTAGAAGGACCGTCAACAGTTTTTTGAGTTGCAGTAGCAGCGTGAACTGTAGTCATCAAACCTTTAACGATACCGAACTTGTCGTTCAATACTTTAGCGATAGGAGCCAAACAGTTTGTAGTACAAGAAGCGTTAGAGATAATATCTTGACCTGCATATTCTTTATCGTTTACACCATATACGAACATAGGAGTAGCGTCTTTAGAAGGAGCAGACATGATTACTTTCTTAGCGCCAGCTTGGATGTGTTTGCGAGCAGTAGCGTCATCCAAGAAGAAACCTGTAGATTCAACAACAACATCAGCACCTACTTCGTCCCATTTCAAGTTTGCAGGATCCATTTCAGCTGTCAAGCGAATTTTGTTTCCATTAACGATCAATGCACCGTCTTCGAACTTAACATCACCTTGAAAACGACCATGTACTGAGTCATATTTCAACATATAAGCCAAGTAATCAGCGTCTAGCAAGTCGTTGATACCTACGATCTGAATGTCGTTACCAAAGTTTTGTACAGCAGCACGGAAAACCATACGTCCGATACGGCCAAATCCATTAATACCTACTTTAATCATCTTGTTTAAATTTTTAAGGGTTGTTATATTATGTTATCTAAAAAATAATAGTTAACTTGCATTTCTTTTTAAATTGCGGTGCAAAATTACGAAATTGTTTTTATATACACATATTAAATTAATAATTAAATCTAAAAAAACATGGGTAAAAGTACTTTCCTGCAAGATTTCAAAGCTTTCGCTTTAAAAGGTAATGTCGTAGACATGGCGATTGGTATAATCATTGGTGGGGCATTTGGGAAAATCGTAGCATCATTAGTAGCAGATGTCATTATGCCAGTTCTTGGATTAGTCATTGGTGGCGTCAATTTTGCTGATTTAAAATGGATCCTTCGTCATGAACATATAGTAGATGGCAAAGAGATAGCTGCCATTACTTTAAACTATGGTAATTTCATCCAAACCACCATTGACTTTCTGATTATCGCCTTCTCCATTTTCGCTTTCATTCGCATTATTTCTAAACTCAACCGTCCCAAACCAGTGCCAGTTACTCCTCCAGCTCCTCCCGCACCATCGCCCGAAGAAGTATTATTAACTCAAATTCGTGATATATTGAAAGATCAAAATCCTAAATAAGTGTTAGGTTGTACGTTATGATTGATGAGTTTTTTCTACTTTTGCACATCATTTATAAATCCAACCATTTATATGCAAGAGAAAATCATTATTCTTGATTTCGGTTCACAAACCACGCAGCTGATTGGCCGTCGTGTTCGTGAGCTGGATACCTATTGCGAGATTGTCCCCTATAACAAGTTTCCTCACAATGACCCCACTGTTAAAGGGGTGATCCTTTCGGGTAGTCCTTTCTCGGTTTATGATGAAAATGCTTTTAAAATCGATTTGAGCGAAATTCGCGGTAAATATCCTATCCTGGGTATCTGCTATGGTGCGCAGTTCATAGCCTATACTAATGGCGGTACTGTAGAACCTGCTAATACACGCGAATATGGTCGTGCTCACCTTACTTCAATTGTCGAAGGCAATGTGTTGTTTAAGGATGTACCTCTCAATTCGCAAGTGTGGATGAGTCATGGCGATACCATCACTTCGATCCCGGAGAATTTCAACATCATAGCTTCGACTGATAAAGTAAAGATCGCTGCCTATCAAATAGCAGATGAACAAGTATGGGGTGTGCAGTTTCATCCAGAAGTATATCATAGTACTGATGGCACACAGCTTCTGAAAAATTTTGTTGTGGATGTTTGTGGTTGCAAACAAGACTGGTCTCCAGCATCTTTCATAGAAAGCACTGTTGCCGAATTGAAAGAACAGCTTGGAGATGATAAGGTTGTTTTGGGATTGAGCGGTGGAGTTGATTCATCTGTAGCTGCTGTATTGCTCAATAAAGCTATTGGTAAGAATCTGACTTGTATCTTCGTTGATCACGGTATGCTCCGTAAGGATGAGTTCAAGAAAGTGATGAACGATTATGAATGTTTGGGTTTGAATGTGATTGGTGTTGACGCTAGCGAGCAGTTCTTTGCGGCGCTGGCTGGTATCAGCGAACCAGAACAAAAACGTAAGATAATAGGAAAAGGATTCATTGATGTATTTGATGTTGAAGCTCACAAGATAGAAGATGTGAAGTGGTTGGCACAAGGTACCATCTATCCAGATATTATCGAGTCGCTTTCTATTACTGGTACTGTCATCAAGAGTCATCACAATGTGGGTGGTTTACCCGAAAAGATGAAATTGAAACTTTGCGAACCACTTCGTCTTCTTTTCAAGGATGAAGTACGCCGCGTAGGTCGTCAGTTGGGTATGCCCGAACATCTGATAGGTCGTCATCCATTCCCTGGACCTGGTTTAGCTGTGCGTATTCTAGGCGACATCACTCCAGAAAAAGTGCGCATCCTACAAGATGCTGATGATATTTTCATCCAAGGATTGCGCGACTGGGGCTTGTATGATCAAGTTTGGCAAGCTGGCGTTATTCTATTGCCAGTGCAGTCGGTAGGTGTGATGGGAGATGAGCGTACTTATGAGCGTGCCGTTGCCCTTCGTGCTGTTACTTCGACCGATGCAATGACTGCCGATTGGGCTCATTTGCCTTACGACTTTATGGCAAAGGTATCCAATGATATCATCAACAAGGTGAAAGGTGTAAATCGTGTCACTTATGATATCTCTTCTAAGCCCCCCGCAACTATCGAGTGGGAGTAGACTGATACTTTACGATTACAAAATATTAATGCATCTCTTTGCTGTTACACATAGCCAAAGAGATGCATTTCTTTTTGTAGTCTATTTTTATTTGTAAATTTATCCTATCACATTCATGACACTCTTGCCATTGGTCGATTTGGTGAGCTGAATTTGTACTGATATGCGTTCACTCATTTCTTGAACATGCGAGATCACCCCTATTTTTCGACCTTGCATCTGCAACATTTCCAAAGCCTCCATGGCAGCTCGTAAAGTTTCAGCGTCCAGTGACCCAAATCCTTCATCGATAAATAGCGATTCTACTTTTAGATTGTTGCTCGACAGAGATGATAAACCCAATGCCAAAGCAAGCGATATCAGGAATGATTCACCTCCGGATAATGAATAAACCGTTCTCACCTCATCACACATATCCCCATCAATGATTTGCAGACCCAATGTGTCAGGTATCTGACGCAACTTATAACGACGCGAAAGATAACTTAGGTGTTTATTGGTATGCTTTAGGAGTAAGTTCAAAGTATAGCTTTGTGCTATTCTCTTGAACTTGGCACCATCGGCACTCCCCAAAAGCTCATTTAGCTTGGCCCAGCGCGATGTTATCTTTTCTTGCTCTTTGACTCCAGCCACTTTTGTTGTGCGTTTTTTATGATTCTCTTCATCAAGCTTCAGGTTGACCTCGATTGTAGAAAGTTCCTTTTGGAGGATTTCATTCTTTTGGATAATTTCTACAAGGCGTTGTTCCAGAAGCTCAGGCTCTTCAATATTCTGATAGGTCTTTTCTAGCGCAGAGATATCCGTTGTTAGCTGTGTCACGATACCTTGTGTAGTGGCAAGCCTTGCGTTTACTTCATCCTTATTGTTGCGTAGTAGCTCCAGCGCTGCCTTTAGTTCCTTTTCTTTTTGCTCCACAGCCCATAGTGCTTTCTCCGTAGATTTACCTCCCAATAAAGTCGCACGTTCTTGCAACAAGTCACTATACGACTTATTCCGATTTTCCATTGCATCCTTGTCCAGTGCGACTTGCTTCTGCAATTCCTCAATTTGGGTTTTCATCGAGTGAACTTGCTGGCTGATAATCTTAAAGTCATTTATTCCATCCTTTAACTGTGTATAATCATTGCGCTTTTGTGTCAATGTTTTCACGATTATCTTATATCCTTCATAGCGTTGATTATACTGCTTTACCTTCTCTTCCAGCTGCAATAAAAGTTGGACTGTATTAGCCAAAGCCTTCTCGAAAAGCTCAAGTTTAAGCTTATCAGCCGGGCAAAATGATAAAGCTTCTTGCAGCGCTGTGATTCTTTTTTCAAAGCTATTTATTTCACTCTGTGCCACCATACATCCTTTCTCAAGTAGTTTTCCTTCTTCCATCGCCGCCTCATACTCACCTTTTACTTTTAGGTAAAGATTTTCTATCATTTCCTGCTGCATGGAGTAGGGGTGCGAGGTGCTACCGCACACTGGACACGCTTCGCCCTCTATAAGTTGTTGTCGCAATGCCTCTACGCTTGTTGCAACAGCAAGTTGGGCCTCTTCAAATAATGACTTAAGCTTTGCTATCTCTTTATTCTTCTCATCGAGAATAGGCCGACTCACCTCGAGTTCCTTTAACTTTTTAGCTTGCAGTGCCGTAAGCTCTAGAAATTCTTTTAAGTCTTTAGTGGCTTGTTCTATACGAGCTTTTTTGGCTATATTCTCCTTCAACTCCTTATTGATGGTCTCAATATTAAATGCATTCAGTTCATTTACACATTTGTCATGCTCCGATTGCAGATCATGTATTGGCAATTCCACTTGTTGCAGCAACATTTGGATAGACTCATCGTGGAGTTGTGAAATTTCAATAGACACGCCATGTAGCTGAAACAACTCATTTAGTTGTGTCTTTATCTTCCCCAACTTAAGCTCACTTCTATTCAGGTCATCTATGGCCTTACCAGCTGTCTCTGCTCCTCTTTTATATCGTTGACTCGCCTCCTCACATTCTTTGTTTTTTACTCCTATCAGCGTATCTAGTTCTCTGGCACGTTCCACCTCTGGCTTCATTTTCTCCCATTTCTCACTGAAGTTCTCTATCTCTTCGCGTTTCAGGTTGAAGACAGTATTGGCTTGCGTATAATTGTGAGAGATAGTTTGTAAAGTTGCTGACTTTAGCGCTAATTCTTTCGTTTTGTGTAAATAATCAGCCACAAGCTGTTTTTGTTTTTCTAAAACAACTTGCCCTTCACGTCCTGTCTTCAAGAGTATACTTTGTTCGGTATATCTTTTTCCTAACTCTTCTTTTTCATCATTAGTCAGGACAACTATTAGAGCTAATTCATTATTCAGTAAACTCAGGTCATTTTCAGACGAACGCCACCGGTTGAATATTTCTCGGGATATAAGCGAGTAGATTTCAGTACCAGTCAGTTTTTCCAGAAGTTCAGCTTTTTCTGTGCCACGTGATTTCAAGAAAGTCGCAAAGTCATTTTGTGCAAGCAATACTGTTCGTGTGAATTGCTCGTATGAAAGACCTATAAGTTTTACTAGCTGTTCCAGTAGCTCCTTTTTAGTGCCTTTTAAATCTTCATTATTAGTAAGATCCATCACCTGCATCTTTTGGTTTTGCAGGCTACCGTTTGCTCTATTTCCGGCTCTCCACACTGTCCAAGTGGAACGGTAACGATGCCCGTCTACACCGATAAACTCAACCTCTGCAAAACCTTCTCCCGTGCCACGCCGCAGGATATTGCGCACGTCATCCTGTTTTATCGTCGATTTCGCACCATCTTGTAGGGTAAAACCATCCGTATTTACAGCAAAGCGGGGTGTCTTGTCATAAAGTGCGAGACATAACGCATCCAATAGAGTAGATTTTCCTGCTCCTGTTGAGCCTGAGATCGCAAATATACCTGCCGATTTCAATGGCTCTTGAGTAAAATCCACTTCAAAGCTACCTTCTAATGATGCCAGGTTCTTAACGCTAATTTTTTCAATCTTCATACTCTTTACTCCTCCTTCGTCATTACATCTCTATAAACTTCAATAAACAGATCCTCCAATTCCGAGCTAGGTAATTCTGCATATTTTTTTTGAAAAACATTGCGCATCATTTGCGAAGGATCTATATTTTGTAAACTATTATCTTCTTCCTCCTCTTCATCATCGCTAACGCCCGGTTGCAGCTGTGCATAGACTGGTGTGATACGGGTCAGACGCACTGCCTTATCTGCCAACATATCCACTACTTGTTTGGTAAACATCGGATCGGGTTCAGTCAACTGGACACGTACTTCTAAATAAGGATATTCATCTTCATCGAGTTCCGATAAAAAAGCCTCGGGTAGCAGTTGGAGCTGATGCATCACCTCCATAGGAGAAGCAGCACCTTGTAGCGGGATAGACATGAGTGGAACAAGGGGTGTGTAGACGAGTTTTTCTATATTGATATCACTCTTCTCATCAATTTCCACCAATACAGCTCCATGTTTATAATGTTTCTCCGAAAACGAAAGTGGTAATGGGCTACCAGCATAGCGTATATGCTCACGTCCAGATACTCGTTGTGATTTATGGATATGCCCCAAAGCCACATAATCCACCTTGTCTGTGAAAACATCAGGCGATATACACTCCAGTCCACCAATTATGGTACGCTCACTATGTTCTTTTTCGGCTATCTCCGAACCTGTAGCCTGTAGATGTCCCATCACGATGAGCGGTTTGTCTTGCGCGATGGAAGTGGCTTTTTCTATCAATCGTGAATAAAATTGACGAACACCAGCTGCATAAGAATTTTGCTCATCCGAAACTGCAGGATAGTCACCTTGCCTCAGAAAAGGGACTGTCAAGCAATAAGCTTTGGTTATTCCTTTTTCATCTTTCATGGGTGATATAAGGTCTTCATAGTCTATATTCCCATCTTTCTTTTTCACTCCACCTTTTACTATTGTACGTATCTCTTGTAAAAGAGGTGCAGGTGCTTCTAGCCGTGCGGGCGAGTCATGATTCCCCGCTATGAGGATAATCTGCAGTTGTGGAAAGCGTGTGGTAACCTGATGGATGAATCTATAATAAAGCTGCTGGGCAGATGCAGGAGGATTTGATACATCAAAGATATCACCTGCAATTAGTAGTATGTTCACTTTCTTCTTCTCAATCTCGTTCGCAAGCCACGACAGAAAATATTCGTGTTCATTCTTGCGGTTGTATCCAAAAAAAGTTTGGCCCAAATGCCAATCAGCTGTATGAAGAATCCGAAGCATAAAATATCACTTTTAGGAATTAATAGAGAACAAATATACCGATAAAGCTTAAACATATTGCCAAGAATAATTTATATTTGCAAGCATATAAATAATACCAATGAAAATACTTTATTATATCTATCAGATTCTTTTTGCGTTACCAATTCTCTTAGTATTAACTATACTTACTTCGGTGGTGACAATACTAGGCACTATATTAGGTGGGGCACATATATGGGGTTATTATCCAGGGAAGATATGGTCGCAATTGGTTTGTGTTTTCCTTCTGATACCTGTTAAAGTAGTCGGGCGTGAAAAGTTGCATAAACATACTTCGTATATCTTCGTACCCAATCATCAAGGTTCTTTCGATATATTCTTGATTTATGGTTTTCTGGGTCGCAATTTTAAATGGATGATGAAAAAGAGCTTGCGTAAGATACCTTTTGTGGGTAAAGCTTGCGAGAGTGCAGGACATATATTCGTTGATCGTTCTGGCCCGAAGAAAGTGTTGGAAACGATAAAACAAGCTAAAGGCTCATTGAAGAATGGAGTCTCATTGGTGGTTTTTCCAGAAGGAGCACGTACCTATACTGGTAAATTGGGGCCTTTCAAGAAGGGCGCTTTCCAGTTGGCTGATGAGCTACAATTACCAGTTGTGCCCATTACTATCGAAGGGTCTTTCGAAATATTGCCCCGTACGGGTAAATGGGTTAATTGGCATCGTATGACTTTGATTATTCATGATCCGATACCACCACATGGACAAGGCTTAGATAATATTAAGCAAACTATGGATGAGGCTTATCACGTTATTGAAACATCGCTTTCAGACAGATATAAGAATATTCCTGCTTCCAATTAGAATGTTGTAAAGATATTTGTTCCTCTTGTAATGTATGACTTCCTTTTAGCAGCTTGCTGATAGGGATATATATAGTTTTTTAATAACTTGATTGACAGAGAGGTGTCTTCTTGTGGAACATCCAGATACTGACTACGGCTACTCCCCTTGCTGAGCAGGACCCAATACCATGATGGATAGGGCTGCTAAGCAAGGGGAGTAGCCGTAGCTTATTTTAGTAAATCACTTTGTAGGAATAATGATTGTTCGGGAGTATGATTATATTACCACCAGTTGAAGCCATAAAGTTTATTTCCATTTTCATCATAGAGGTTGCCTTCCATCAATTCGCCTCTACGCCAACGACCTATGATATATTGGCCAGGATCAGCAAAGCGCAAGCTGTCACGTTCGGCTATACGGGCACGAATGCGATAAACCAATCTTCCTTCTCCATCAGGATATCCGTCAGTTATGCCTCCTGTATAAGAGCCATAGGGCATCGTCAGTGTACCTTGGTTGGCAAGCATTTCTCCTTGGCTGTCCATAGGTAATGGTTCGGGTACTACAACTGGATTGGGTTCGCTATAAACTTCAGTCTGTGGATAAACCCCTTCTTGGCGGAGGTCTATACGTTCATCTACTCTTTCGCCAAAAATGTAGAATGCGATTATAGCAATCACACATAGTATAGCAATAATAATAAAGATAAAACTGAGACCGACATTGTTATTGTTAGAACTGTCCGAATCAACATAAGGTACTAATGGTTCGCCACATTCATCACAGAGAAAAGTAGACTCTTCGGCTTCTTGTAGCTCCCGATTTCTTGCTTTGGAGCATCCTTCCACATTTTTGCAAATTCCTTTCTTTTTAGCCATAATTTCTGATTTTAAGATCTTTATGGAATAACAATAAGGAACAAAAACTTGTTTAGAATACGTGCAATGTATTCGATAATTTGCCTTGATTAATCATCAAGATCTTTTAATTCGGCTAGATTCTTGCGGACTCTGCGAAGTCTTTTCCATTCCTTTTTACTGACTTTGATGGGGTAATGAGCAGCAATCGCCCAAATGATGACAAAAATACCAATCCGCCATGGTTCTCCTTCCCATAGTCGATTACTTATAAAATAGAATATGATGATCCCTAGTAAGAAGGCAAAACCTATAAATGTTTCAATACTCGCCCAGCTGTAATACTTATTGAATCGGGTGATAACCTCTTTAAGTGGCATCTCCTCAATTTTTATTTTTGATAGATAATTGGTGGAATAGACGTCCCATATAAGAGCGGGAATTGCAAACATGAAAGCGATTATTACAGTCAAATCATCTTCTGGTCCTCTTTGCAGAATGCAGCCAATGAGAATTAAAATCGCAATAGGAATTAAAATACACACTGCTATAATGCGACCTTTAACTCTTGCCTTTCGCATTTTTTCGGCATCCGACGATACATATTCTTTAAGTCTGGATATGTTCTCCTTTTTGATCAACTGAATATTCTTCAGCTGCTCATCTATCTGATTCCACGATTGTTTTAATTGATCTATATCCATATTATTGATCCTCCTTTTGCTTCATTTTTTTAAGTTTGTCTTTAATGCGACTTAGCTTAGTCGCTACATTCGTTACGGTCAATCCCGTGATCTCGGCAATCTCATCGTAACTCTTCTCTTCGAGATAGAGCAGAATGATAGACTTGTCGAGTTGTCCCAATTGATTGATAAGTCGGTAAAGCTGGCGCAACATTTCGTGCATAGGGTCATTCTCGTCTACCAAAGTATTTACTTCTGGATTGAGAGTGACAAATTCTGGAATGTTTTTTTCCTTACGGATAAAACTGATGCATGTGTTCAAGGCAATGCGGTATATCCAAGTGGAGATTTTGCACTCTTTCCGAAATTTAGTAAAAGAACGCCACACGTTGAGCACCACCTCTTGGTAGAGGTCGTTTAGCGAAGCATTGGGCGTGGTGTACATGTAGCACACCTTGTAGATCACCCGCTCATATTCGCGGATAACCGAGACAAACTCTCTCTCAAGTTGCTGCTGCTTTACACGTGTTTCCTCCATTGGTTTTTCTTTTTGTGCCTTACTAAACAATAAGACGTGGGGAAGGGCGAATAATCACAAGAGAAGCTAAAAAAATATGTGATGAGGGTATTAAAAGTTTAAATTGGAGGCGAGGAATTTGCGCATATCTTCTATGGGTAGATCGCGTCTTCTAGCATAGTCTACGAGTTGATCTTCACCTATCTTGCCAACGCAAAAATAAGAAGCAGCAGGATGTGCGAAAATAAGTCCACAGACGGATGCATGGGGCTTCATGGCACCATTTTCGGTGAGGGTGATGCCTATGCGATGGAAGTTGATGAGTTTGTCTAATAGAAAATTAACAGATTGATCAGGTAAGGAAGGATAGCCCACTGCTGGGCGAATGCCTTGATAGTTTTCTACCAACAAGTCGGCCATTTCTAGTTTTTCGTCTTTGGCATACCCCCAGTAATCCTTGCGCACGAATTGGTGCATCTTCTCGGTTGCCGCTTCAACCAGTCTGTCAGATAGTGTTTGGATGAGGAGGTGGTTGTAGGGGTCTTGATCGAAAAGTCCTTCGACATCCGCATCGATTGTCGAGGCAAAAACACCAACCGTGTTGGCTACATCGTAGCGTGGCAAAGCGTCGCCAATAGTGGCAGGTGCTATATAGTCGGATAAGCATAAGAAAGGCAAATCATCGTTCTTCTTAGCTTGCTGGCGCAATAGTGGAAAGCGAACATTATCAAGTATCAAGTCATTGCCATGCGATGTGGCATGGCAAAGCCTTACTATACATTTCACTTTATAATCATTGTCAAGCGTGTTGAGCATGCGTTGTGCCTCCTTGAATAGCTGTATAGCTTCGGTCGCTTTTGCACGCTCTTCTACAGGGAATGTATTGACCCATGAAGCTCTACATGCATCACAACCATGTAAATCTGCTACAGCAGAAAAACGCTTCTTGAAGCCCCACGCATGAAAGAAGTAAACCCAATTGATATACGAAGCGACTTCGTGAATCTTATAGGTGATGATCGTTTCCATAAATCGGCAATCTTATCTGAATCTTAGCTCTTGGCCCTTCATATCTGTCACTATCCTATCATTCTCGAAGGCCAAATGACCATTAACGAAGGTTTTCTCTACCTTCCAGTGGAAAGTATGTCCCTCCATCGGACTCCATTTACATTTGCTGACTATAGTATCTTGCGTCACTATATTCTCCGTTTCTGGTCTTACCAGCACAAGGTCAGCTTGATAGTCTTGGCGAATAAAACCACGGCCTTGTACTTCAAACAAAATAGCAGGTGCATGACACATCTTCTCCACCACTGTCTGAATTTTGAAGACATCCATATCTACCAACTCGAGCATGCTAAGTAATGAAAATTGAATCATCGGCATCCCCGAAACCGCTTTCAGTGCACCCCCTTCTTTTTCAGTCAACAAGTGAGGGGCATGGTCTGTGGCTATCACATCTATCTTACCATTCTTTACTGCCTCACGAAGGGCTTTCTTATCATCGGCCGACTTAATGGCAGGATTACATTTGATGCGCGTACCCAGATGATTATAGTCTTTGTCCGCGAACATCAAATGTGAGATGCAAGCCTCGGATGTGATGCGTTTTTCTTCGGTGAGCGGTGTGCGGCTCAACAGTTCCAGCTCATCGGCTGTCGATATGTGTAGCAGGTGTAGGCGTGCATTGTGCTCTTTGGCCAATCGCACTGCCAATTCGGAGGAACGGTAACAGGCTAAAGCCGAACGAACAACGGGATGATAACTCAAAGGTAAATCATCATTCTCGCCCGTTTGAGCTAGGCATTTTTGCGTATTTTCTTTGATTGTATTTTGATCTTCGCAATGAGCGGCTATCACAAAGTCGCTTTCTGAGAAAATCTTGTTGAGTGTTTCCATGCGATCCACTAGCATATTGCCCGTACTGGAACCCATGAAAAGTTTAAGCCCACATACACGATGCTTGTCTAGCTCACCAAACTGAGTATAGTTAGTATTGGTCGCACCGAAATAGCATGAATAGTTCACGAGACTTTTCTCGGCAAACAATTTCATCTTTTCCTCCCATGCCTCT
The DNA here is from genome assembly GCA_947074295.1 of uncultured Bacteroides sp. Taxonomy (GTDB): domain Bacteria; phylum Bacteroidota; class Bacteroidia; order Bacteroidales; family Bacteroidaceae; genus Bacteroides. The sequence continues at coordinate 32,665 of CAMTPC010000014.1, forward strand.
GGGGTGGTGGTTTGGGGCATTGTGTTGGGCATATCCATCACGGAAGTTACACCTCCCGCCGCAGCAGCCTGGCTTTCCGAATAGATGTCGGCCTTCTGCGTCAAACCTGGATCGCGGAAATGAACGTGATCATCGATCACACCTGGCAGAAGATAACAACCTGAGGCATCCAACACTTCATCGCAAGGACGGGAAGGTGCGTTTTCTTCTCTCAATACTTCGGCTATCTGTTCGCCTTCGATAACGACAGAGCCTAGAAATTTCTCACCTTCGTTTACGATGATAACATTTTTAATGTGCAACCGTTTCATATTTCTTTTGTGGATAGTTATGGAAGAGACTATTGAGCTTTAAGCGAATCACACCGAATACGGCTTCGCCAAAAATGCTACTATTCATTTTGGATGTACCCAGTTCGCGATTGATGAAAATAACGGGTACTTCTTTGATGTTGAAACCACATTTATAAGCTGTGAACTTCATTTCTATTTGGAAGGCATAACCCTTAAAACGAATCTGGTCCAAATCGATGGTTTCTAATACCTCTCGACGATAGCATTTGAAACCTGCTGTGGTGTCGTGAATCGGCACTTGTGTAATCATGCGTACATACTTAGATGCAAAGTAAGACATCAGAACACGACTCATCGGCCAGTTTACCACATTTACACCACTCACATAGCGCGAACCGATAGCCACGTCACCTCCTTCTTCGGCACAAGCTTTATAAAGGCGCGGTAAGTCATCTGGATTGTGGCTGAAATCTGCATCCATCTCGAATATATACTCATAATCGTGGGCCAATGCCCACTTGAATCCCGCGATATAGGCAGTGCCCAATCCCAGTTTCCCTTTGCGTTGTAGCATAAACAACCGGTCGGGGAATTCTGTTTGTAATTGTTTAACGATGTCGGCGGTGCCGTCGGGCGAACCGTCTTCCACAATCAAGATGTGGAATGTCTTTTCCAACCCAAAAACCGCACGGATGATTTTCTCAATATTTTCGCGCTCGTTATAGGTTGGAATGATGACGATGCTATCAGATGTTGTGCTCATGGGACTATTGCGTATTTGATACAAATATAATCAATTCCAACAACGGAGGCGAAAATTTGTTATAAAACTAAGTACTATTTTGTACTTTTGCCAGTAAATATTCATTTTAGATATATGACGATTGTCGAATTACAGCAGCATTATGCCGCGCACCCCAATGTAGCTGCCCTTAATCAACTGCTACAAACCAGTGCTGTGAAGCATCTTTTTTGTGAAGGATTGCATGCTTCGGCCGCTTCACTATTCATGTCGGTGATAGCTCAGCAAAAGAAAAATCCTTTTCTTTTTATATTGAATGATCAGGAAGAAGCGGGATACTTTTATCATGACTTGGTGCAGATACTTGGTGGTGATCAGGTTCTTTTCTTCTCATCTTCCTTTCGTCGTGCAGTGAAATATGGACAGAAGGATGCTGCCAACGAAATATTGCGTACGGAAGTGCTTAGTCGATTGCAGAAGGATCCAGAAGGACTCTGTATCGTTACCTTTCCCGATGCTTTGGCCGAGAAGGTGGTATCGCAAAAGGAGTTGGAAGATAAGACCTTGAAGCTGACAGTGGGCGAAAGAGTGGACTCTACTTTTATTACCGATGTGCTGCATAGCTATGGTTTCCAATATATGGACTATGTTTATGAGCCTGGTCAATACGCAGTGCGTGGTAGTATTATTGATGTATTCTCGTTTTCGTCGGAATATCCTTATCGTATCGACTTCTTTGGTGATGAGGTAGACAGTATTCGTACGTTCGAAGTGGAATCGCAACTTTCGTTGGAGAAAAAAGATAATATTGTTATTGTCCCCGATCTGCTGGCTACAGGTGCGATGGTCAGTTCGCTGCTCGATTTCACTCCCCCCGAATGTGTGTTGGTGATGAAAGATTTCCTATGGCTACGCGAACGGATACAAGTGGTCTATGATGAATCTTTGTCGGCACAAGCCATGGTGGCTCAAGAGGCTGAAGATACCGATGTGTTGACTTTGGCAGGAAAGCTTATAGATGGGTCCGAATTCACTCACCGTGCATTGGACTTTAAACGAATGGAGATAGGCAACAAACCAACGGGAACACCCGATGCCACTGTGCGCTTTGATACTTCTGCCCAACCTATCTTTCATAAGAACTTCGATTTGGTGGCTTCCTCTTTTATCGACTATTTGGATAAAGGCTATGCGCTATATATCTGCAGTGACAGCAAAAAACAAACGGATCGTATCCGTGATATATTTAAAGATCGAGGTGATAAGATTCAGTTCACACCTGTGGAAAAGACCCTTCATGCTGGATTTGCCGATAACCAGCTGCGGATGTGTATTTTTACGGATCATCAGCTTTTCGACCGTTTTCATAAGTTTAATCTGAGAAGTGATAAAGCTCGTTCGGGCAAGGTGGCACTCTCGCTCAAGGAACTCAACCAGTTTACACCTGGTGACTATGTAGTACATACTGACCATGGCGTGGGACGCTTCTCGGGACTGGTGCGAATTCCCACGGGCGATACCACACAGGAAGTGATGAAGCTGATTTACCAAAATGAGGATGTAGTATTTGTCTCTATCCATTCACTGCACAAGGTTTCAAAATATAAAGGTAAAGAGGGCGAGTCGCCCCGACTTAATAAACTCGGAACTGGTGCTTGGGAAAAGCTAAAAGAACGTACCAAAAGTAAGCTTAAAGATATTGCACGTGACCTGATAAAACTTTATGCGCAACGTCGTGATGAAAAGGGATTCTCTTATAGCCCAGACAGTTTCATGCAACGCGAGCTGGAGGCCTCTTTTATATACGAAGATACTCCTGACCAAAGTAAGGCTACGGCCGAAGTAAAAGCCGATATGGAGCGAGATCGCCCAATGGATAGGCTAGTGTGTGGTGATGTGGGTTTCGGTAAGACTGAAGTGGCAATCCGTGCGGCTTTCAAAGCTGTGGCGGATAATAAACAGGTAGCTGTCTTAGTTCCTACAACTGTATTGGCCTACCAGCATTATCAGACTTTTAAAGAACGTCTAAAGGATTTGCCCTGCCGAGTCGATTATCTGAGTCGGGCACGCACGCCAGGACAAGTAAAAGCTGTACTAAAAGGCTTAAAGGATGGAGAGATAAATATCATTATTGGTACACATCGCATTCTGGGAAAGGATGTTCAATTCAAGGATCTAGGTTTACTGATTATTGATGAAGAACAGAAGTTTGGTGTATCGGTAAAGGAAAAGCTACGCCAGCTCAAGATTAATGTGGATACACTGACGATGACGGCTACCCCTATACCACGAACGCTACAATTCTCGTTGATGGGTGCGCGAGATTTGAGTGTGATTGCTACTCCACCCCCCAATCGTTATCCCATTCAGACTGAACTGCACACCTTTAATGAGGATGTGATAATGGATGCCATTAACTTTGAGATGAGCCGCAATGGACAAGTATTCTTTATCAACAATCGTATTGCCAATCTACCCGAACTGAAGGCCATGATTGAACGTCGTATCCCCGATTGTCGCGTGGCTATAGGGCATGGACAGTTGGAACCCAACAAACTCGAAGAAGTGATCCTCGATTTTGCCAATTATGACTATGATGTGTTGCTTTCGACCACTATCATCGAAAGTGGTATTGACATACCTAATGCTAATACAATTCTTATTAATCAGGCACAGAATTTCGGCTTGAGTGATCTGCATCAGATGCGCGGACGTGTGGGACGTAGCAATAAGAAAGCGTTTTGTTATCTATTATCGCCACCTCTTTCTACTCTTACTCCAGAAGGCAAACGCCGTTTGCAAGCCATCGAAAATTTCAGCGACCTGGGCAGTGGTATTCATATTGCCATGCAAGACTTGGATATACGCGGGGCAGGCAATATGCTTGGCGCCGAACAGAGCGGTTTTATAGCAGATCTGGGTTATGAAACTTATCAAAAGATATTGAGTGAAGCTGTGCGCGAATTAAAAACTGATGAGTTTGCAGATTTGTATGCGGAGGAACTGAAAAGTGATGGTACGATTGATGGTGAACAGTTTGTGGATGAGGCGCAATTGGATTCGGATTTGGAGCTACTTTTACCTGCCAACTATGTGACTGGCAGTAGCGAACGTATGTTGCTTTACCGTGAGTTAGATAGCCTTACGCTCGATTCGGAAGTAGCTGCTTTTCGTAGTCGCTTGGAAGACCGTTTTGGTGCATTACCTATCGAAACCCAAGAACTGCTTCGTTTAGTACCGCTCAAACGTTTGGCGGCTCGTTTGGGTGCCGAAAAGGTAGTTTTAAAAGGAGGACGCATGACTTTATTCTTTGTCAACAACAACGAGAGTCCTTTCTATAAGAGCGAGATGTTTGATAAGATCATAACTTATGCTGGCAAATACACCCGCCGCTGTCAGTTGCGCGAACAAAATAACCGCCGCTCCTTGCTCATCAGTGAGGTGAGCAATGTGGAGACAGCGGTTAGTATATTGCAGGAAATGGTATCACTTCCTTCTGCCGTATAGCTTATCAACTAGATCAAGACGATTGATGCGTCGTAGCTCATTGAGGATATTACGACGCTCTTCGGGCTTGTACCAAAAGAAGAACATACGTTGCTGCAGCTTTTCGCGTTGGGAGTGAGCACTGTATATTGGTTCGAGGGTATAAGGGTGAAACCCTGTGTACCAAGCTTCAGTAGCTACCGTCATGGGTGTGGGTGTGAAGTCCTGCACTTGCTCCAAATGGAAGTCCAATCTCTTGGTGGCTACGGCTAGTTCAGCCATATCTTCGGCTTTACACCCAGGATGACTTGATATGAAATAGGGAATCAGTTGCTGACGTAGCCCTTTCTCGCGATTGATGCGATCGAATATCACCTTGAACTCCTCGAACTGTTTGAACGAGGGTTTGCGCATGGCATATAGCACATTGTCGCTGGTATGTTCAGGGGCTACTTTCAGGCGTCCACTTACATGATGCTCTATCAGCTCGCGAGTGTATTGTGCGGTAGAACGATTTACAGCTTCATCCTTACTCTTATGAAGTAACAAGTCATAGCGCACACCACTGCCTATAAAGGATTTCTTGATCTCGGGCAATGCATCTACGGCATGATAAACATCAAGCAATGGACGGTGATCGGTATTGAGATTAGGACATACCCTAGGATGAATACATGATGGGCGCTTACACTTCTTGCAAACATTCAGATCTTTCCCGCTCATCATATACATATTGGCAGAAGGTCCACCTAAATCGCTCAGATAACCTTTAAAGTCGGGTAGTTGTGCCACCTCTTTTACTTCTTTCAATATCGACTCCTTGCTGCGGCTCATTATGAACTTGCCTTGATGAGCTGAGATTGTGCAAAATGCGCAACCACCAAAACAACCACGATGAATATTCACAGAAAATTTAATCATGTCGTACGCCGGTATTCGTTTCCCTTTGTATTTGGGATGAGGAAGACGTGTATAGGGTAAATCATATGAGCGGTCTAGCTCAGCCTGAGTCAAAGGGGAGGAAGGTGGATTGACTACTACCATTTTTCCATCTACTTCTTGAAGCAAAGTAGAAGCCTCGTATTTATTGGATTCTTCCTCGATGATACGAAAATTGGCAGCTTGTTTCTTTTTATCCTTGAGACATGCCTCATGACCAGATAGAACGATTTCGCCTTCCATAGCTTCACGTTTGGGTGCGATATAAGCTGTCTGTTTGATATCGGTCGGAATGGTATGATGCCCTTTTTTGATATTCTCCTCCAGTTTCCTATACAGTTCTATGATGGGTTTTTCGCCCATACCATAAATCAATAAGTCTGCACCGCTATCGCAAAGGATGCTCTTATGCACCTTGTCTTGCCAATAATCATAGTGTGTCAAACGGCGAAGACTGGCTTCAATACCACCTATTATTACAGGAGTGTCCGGATAAAGTTCTTTTAAGATTTTGCTGTAAACGATAGTGGGGTATTCGGGACGCATATCAGGGCGTGCATCAGGCGTGTATGCATCCTCGCTACGTAGGCGTTTGTTGGCTGTATATTTATTGACCATGGAGTCCATGCAGCCTGCGCTGATACCAAAAAAGAGTCGAGGTTTACCCAATTTCTTAAAATCACGCAAGTCATCGCGCCAATTGGGCTGGGGAATAATTGCTACTCGCAGGCCTTCAGCCTCTAGGATGCGACCTACGACGGCTGCTCCAAATGATGGATGGTCCACATAAGCGTCTCCACTGAAAAGAATCACATCCAACTCATCCCATCCACGCATCTCCATCTCTTTCTTGGTGGTGGGGAGCCAGTCTGTCACTTTATAATTTTTCATCTTTAAACCAGAATAATATATATTCAAAATCTGATTTCTATCAATCAGATACTAGAACTCATCCTTTGATGAAGTTCTTCTTATTTTCCAAACAAAGATTATGCCACCAAAGCTTGGATGAAACAAAACACAAACCATCCCCACAACATTAGTTTGAAGATAGTGCCGAAAAGAAAACCTATAAATGCGCCAAAGCCAGCTTTAAGTGCATGTAGGGCTTGTTTTCCACTAAGCATTTCACCTGCGAAGGCACCAGCAAACGGACCTACAATAATACCCCAAGGAGGAAACATGAAAACACCTATAAGTGTGCCTATTAAACAACCCCAACTACCATATCTGGACCCTCCAAACTTTTTTACCCCAAGTGTGGGCACAAAATAGTCGGCTACTTGAACGATAATTACCAAAACCAACCAAAAGATGAGTTGCCCCCATGTGAAATAGACTTTGTCGGTGAAATCTAAAGCGACCAAAGCTAAATAGGCGAGAGGTGGTCCAGGCAGAATTGGAAGAAAACAACCGATCAATCCTGCAATGAGTAAGATGATGCCTAGGACAATCAGAAATATATCCATCAGTCGTTCTGATTATTTTTTTGGGATAGTAAATTGGATGGTCATGCGATCGCCCTCATAAATCTCACGAAATCCTATCTTCTGTTCGGATAGATAGGTTTTGAGATCATGAAAAGCAATATCATTATCCATGATAATCTCTAATATCGTCCCTTGGGGCGATGTGAAGAATGCTTTTAATGCTGGAATCAGTGGACTGTATTCCAGCATTCGAGAAGTCGTATCGATGCTAATCATTTTTCATCCTCCTCGGCAGGTTGTTCACTTCTCCATTTCAGATAGAGATAAATGAGCTGTTGCAAGCCGAAAGCCTTCATGTTATTGTGATAAATGACGTCAATACATAAATCTAATAGATCTTTACTATCAGCTTCATCACTTGCAATGAGCGATCGGATGTTGAGTCTTAATTTCTCCAATACATCTTCATCAATGATTCCATTACTGTCAATCAGGTGTTGGAATAGCGCATATTTCTCAATGGTTCTTAAGTTAGCATTTGAGACTTCAATAGTACGTGTGCCACTAGCGTTAGCTTGGATTGTATATATCATAATCTTTTCTATTTAGAGGTTGCTAACAACAAAGATAGAAAAAAACAGAAAGGAGCAAATGTTGAGACTTGTTTTTTTGCTATCGATTATCATAAATTATTAAAATACAGAATTTAGAGCATCCATTGCGTAAAGGAGCCTAAAAAACTAGCCATCATCTTTTAGTGATTTAGACTTCTAAAAGATGATGGCTAGTCTACTTTATTTAGGAGTGAGATGCTTTACAGTCGTTCTAACTTCACTGTGAAATGACGCATTAGTGGAGCTTCCCAAGCTATATGCATACCCCGCGTAATATTTTCGCGACGGTCAAATACATTTTTCAGAGCCACTGCTACAACATTCATGTGGTTGTCGGTATATACGCGACGTGGAATAGCCAAACGGAGTAAGTCTAATCCTCCGAAACGATTTTCTCGAGTTGCTGGATCGCGATCTGCTAGGATATAGCCTATCTCACAACCACGAATGCCGGCTTCTAAGAATAGTTCAACAGTAAGAGTTTGTGCTGGAAACTCTTCTTTTGGTACATGTGTGAGAATCTTGCTAGCATCTACAAATATTGCATGGCCACCTGCTGGTCGTTGATAAGGAATACCGTATTCATCGAGTTTTTGAGCAAGATATTCTACCTGATGTATGCGTGTATGAAGCATATCAAATTCAGTATTCTCATCTAAACCTACGGCTAAGGCATTCATGTCGCGACCATTCATGCCGCCATAAGTCAAATAGCCCTCGTATTGTACGCAATAGCCTTTGGCCCCGTCATACCAATCTTGAAGGCGAGTTGCGATAAACCCACCCATATTCACGATACCGTCCTTTTTGGCACTCATTGTCATGCCATCAGCTAAACTAAACATCTCATGCGTTATTTCTTTTATGCTTTTATCCGCATAGCCCTCTTCGCGGATCTTGATGAAATAAGCATTTTCGGCAAAACGAGCAGAGTCAAAAAGTACAGGTTTGTTATATTTCTGAGCAAGGACACGCACTTCACGTAAATTCTGCATCGACACAGGCTGACCACCAGCTGTGTTATTTGTAATTGTCACGATGATAAAAGGAATGCGATCACCGAAATCCTCTAAAGCCTTTTCTAGTTTAGTACAGTCTACATTTCCCTTGAATGGGATCTCTAATTGCGTATTTTTGGCTTCATCAATTGTGCAATCCAAAGCAATAGCTTTTCGTCCCTCAATATGTCCTTTCGTGGTATCGAAGTGCGAATTTCCAGGTATAATGTCGCCCTCATGTACCAGATATGAGAACAGAACATTCTCCGCTGCACGGCCTTGATGGGTCGGTATGATAAACTCGAAACCAGTCAATCGGGTAATAGTTTCTTTAAGGTTAAAGAAAGAAGAAGCGCCGGCATAACTTTCATCGCCCATCATCATAGCTGCCCATTGACGATCACTCATCGCACCTGTACCAGAGTCGGTGATGAGATCGATATATACTTGGTCAGATCTTAATTGGAAAACATTGTAGTAAGCCTCTTTCATCCATTGTTCGCGTTCTTCACGTGTGCTTTTGCGGATAGGTTCTACCATTTTTATTTTCCATGATTCAGCAAAAGGTAATTCCATAATAGTGTTTTTTTGTAATGATATAGCGAAGTTACTCCATTATATGAATTCATGCAATTCTAATCTTACTTTTTGCTATTTTCTTCTTCTAGGTTCAGAACGATGTAAGTTTAATCAAATTTAAGGGTAAATAAAAAGACTTCTGTTGACTGATAATGTCATCAACAGAAGTCTTCTTGTTATTTGTGTAAAGCTATACTCTTATTATTGGGCAACCAATTCCCATGGCCCCCATTCGTCTCTACCAGGATATTCGCCTGCAGAAACATACCACTTGTTCTTATAAATTTTACCATTATAAGTTACAAATGTACCTGCGTTAGGGTATGTAGCTTCAATATCATACTCCAAGGCAAAATCAGGTGTTGTACCTTCGCCATTTTCAAGGATTAATTCCCATGGTCCATTGGGATTTCCTGGTACTTCGCCTGCACTAACCCACCATTTGCTGCGATACTTTTTCCCATTATAGGTTACTATTGTACCGGCGGTCGGATATGTTTTCGTACTATCATATTCTTCGATTTGACCATTGTCTCCACCTCCAGTGTTGCCGTTGTCACCACCTCCAGTGTTGCCGTTGT
>CAMTPC010000015.1 GCA_947074295.1 uncultured Bacteroides sp.
CGGTTGGGGCAGAGGCACCTATCGTTTTGACTGGTTCGGCTATCGGCTCCAATCTAGGTAGTGTCTTCAAGATGGAGCACAAGACACTGATGCTGTTGGTGGGTTGTGGTGCCGCTGGTGCTATAGGTGGCATCTTCAAGGCCCCGATTGCCGGGTTAGTATTCACGCTGGAAGTGTTGATGCTCGACTTGACCATGTCGTCTTTATTGCCTTTGCTGATATCGGCTGTGACGGCAGCCACTGTCTCCTATATCATGACAGGTACCGATGCGATGTTTAAATTCCATCTGGATCAGCCTTTCGAGATGGAACGTATCCCTTATGTCATCTTGCTAGGTATCATCTGTGGATTGGTGTCACTTTACGTCACTCGCTCGGTGATGTCGGTCGAAGGTGTGTTTGGTAAACTCAAAAGTCCGCTAAAGAAGCTGGCATTGGGCGGAGCTATGCTCAGTGTGTTGATCTTCCTTTTTCCGCCTCTCTACGGCGAAGGTTACGAAACCATCGAGTTGTTGCTCAATGGCACCGACCGTTCGGAATGGGACACCGTGATGAACAACTCCATGTTTTATGATTACGGTAATCTGTTGCTCATCTACTTGGTGCTGATCGTACTGCTCAAGGTTTTTGCCACGAGTGCCACCAATGGTGGTGGAGGTTGTGGTGGACTCTTCGCACCTTCGCTTTATCTGGGTTGTATCTCTGGATTCATCTTTTCCAATTTCAATAACCAATTTACGATGCTCACCCATCTGCCCGAGAAAAATTTCGCTTTGATGGGCATGGCAGGTGTGATGAGTGGAGTGATGCATGCCCCCTTGACCGGAGTGTTTCTGATTGCCGAGTTGACGGGTGGCTACGACCTCTTTTTGCCCTTAATGATCGTGTCGGTCAGTGCCTATCTAACGATCATCGTTTTCGAGCCTCACAGCATCTATTCCATGCGTTTAGCTAAGAAAGGCGAACTGCTGACTCATCATAAAGACAGAGCCGTGTTGACGCTGATGAAAATGGAGAATGTGATAGAACGCGACTTCGAAGTGGTGCATCCCGAGATGGACCTAGGTGAGCTGGTAAAGGCAATCGCCTCCTCGCACCGCAATATATTTCCAGTGACTGACAAGGAAGGTGTACTGACGGGTGTGGTGTTGCTGGATGATATACGCAACATCATGTTCCGCCAAGAACTTTATCATCGATTCACGGTTAATAAATTGATGACCTCCGCGCCAGCCAAGCTCTATGATGCCGACAGCATGGACCAGGTGATGAAGATATTTGACGATACCCAAGCATGGAACCTGCCCGTAGTGGATAAAGACGGTAAGTACCTGGGATTCGTGTCAAAGTCGAAGATATTCAACTCGTATCGACAGGTGTTGGTACATTTTTCTGAAGATTAAAAAGAAGATATGAAGAAAGAAGATTTACGAATCGTATATATGGGCACACCCGACTTTGCGGTGCCTGCCCTGCGTGCCTTGGTAGAAGGTGGATACAATGTAGTGGGAGTGATCACTATGCCCGACAAAGCGGCTGGACGTGGACACAAATTGCAGTATTCGCCCGTGAAGCAATATGCATTGGAGCAGAACTTGCCATTGCTGCAGCCCGAGAAACTGAAGGATGAGGCTTTTGTAGAAGCATTGCGCAACTGGAAAGCCGACTTGCAGATAGTGGTGGCCTTCCGTATGTTGCCCGAGGTGGTGTGGAACATGCCTCGCTTCGGCACCTTCAATCTGCATGCTTCGCTGCTCCCACAGTATCGTGGTGCCGCGCCTATCAACTGGGCAGTGATCAATGGCGAGAAGGAAACGGGCATCACTACTTTTTTCTTGCAACACGCCATCGATACGGGTAATGTGATTCAGCAAGTGCGTATCCCGATCGCAGAAACCGACAATGTAGGCGATGTACACGATAGATTGATGGAACTAGGAGCTGAGTTGGTGGTGGAAACTGTAGATGCGATAATTGCAGGAACTGTAAAAGCTGTCCCACAAGAAGAAATGGCTGCAGGTATCGAACTGAAAGCTGCGCCAAAGATCTTTAAAGAAACCTGTCGCATAGACTGGGATCAGCCCTCCAAAAGGGTGTATGACTTTATTCGCGGTTTGTCACCCTATCCGGCAGCATGGTGCGAACTGAAAGGCGCTAATGGTCAAGAAGTTGTGGTGAAAATATACGAAAGTGAAATAATAAATGAAAATCACCAAATGACACCAGGAACACTGGTGAGCGATGGAAAGAAAAATCTTTTTGTTGCCACGCAAGATGGTTTTATTGCAATACGTTCACTGCAACTCCCCGGAAAGAAGAGATTAGGGGTTGAAGAACTGCTTCGTGGCTATCAATTTGCGAACGAATAGCACTTACTTTTATTGTGTGACAAATACACCCAATACACGAAAAAGAGCCTTTTTATGGAAAATTAAATGTTAAATCGTCACAGAAACTTCTGTGGCGATTTGCTTCTTTCGTAAAGTTTTTTTTTCTTTGCACTATATTAACTCAAAAAACCTCAATGCCTATAGAACACATTACGCTGAATCAACTATAATACATACGTAATGAAAAACTGGATAAATGAATCCGACGAAATGTTGGTGGCTCTCTATGCAAAGGGAGAGAATAAGGCATTTGACGTACTCCTTAACCGTTATAAAGATAAACTATACTCGTATATTTTTTATATCGTACGCAATGCCGAAATGGCAGAGGATATTTTCCAAGAAACATTTGTTAAAGCTATCGTGACGATCCGTCAAGGACGTTACAGCGAAAACGGTAAGTTTTCTGCTTGGTTGCGCCGTATAGCACACAATCTGATTATCGATTCTTTTCGCCAAGAAAAGAACGAAAACTTGGTGTCGTGCGATGAGCCAGAGGTGAATATATTGAATAATGCGGGATTGTCTGAAGGTAATGTCGAGAATATGCTGGTCAATCATCAGATCTTAACGGATGTGCGCCGATTGGTGGAGTTCTTGCCCGACGAGCAACGCGAAGTGGTGCAAATGCGCTTCTATCAAGATTTGAGTTTCAAAGAGATAGCCGAACTGACAGGCGTGAGCATCAATACATCGCTGGGACGCATGCGTTATGCCATCCTCAATCTGCGCCGTATCGCCGAGAAAAATGGAATTGTACTCACAGTAGACTAAAAAAAATACATAGACATATACTAAAAAGTTAGTTTCTTGCGTTTCTAAAACAAAAGAAACTAACTTTTACTGTTTTATATATGCCTATGGATAAAAAAACTACTCCTTCTACCATTTCCTCGAAAAAAGCAAACTTAGAAAAGAAAGTACCTAAGGTGAGTGAGAAAACCTTGGCTATGATTCGTTCATTTGCCTACAATTATTATGTTGACCCAGCTTTGCCACAAGGTATGCAGGGAATAATTTTGGGATAAGCTTGTTTCTTCCGTGGATAACGGATACCTTTGTAGTCAATTATAACTTACAGATTGACTGATGAAACCTATAATCTCACCTTCTATTCTTTCGGCAGATTTTGCTCATCTGGCCAAAGATATTGAGATGATCAATCAAAGTGATGCTGATTGGGCGCATATCGACATTATGGATGGCGTCTTTGTACCCAACATCTCCTTTGGATTCCCTGTGTTGAAGTATGTGGCAGAGCTGTCTACTAAACCGCTTGATGTACATCTAATGATTGTCGAGCCACAGAAATTTATCCCCGAAGTTAAAGCCTTGGGTGCACATACCATGAATGTGCACTATGAAGCGTGTACGCATCTGCATCGCGTAGTACAAGAAATTCGTGAAGCGGGTATGCAACCTGCAGTGACCATCAATCCGGCCACACCTGTCACACTGCTGCAAGATATCATTTCTGACCTGTATATGGTATTGATCATGAGTGTGAATCCAGGATTTGGCGGACAGAAATTCATTCCTCATTCATTGGAAAAAGTTCGCCAACTTCGCGAACTTATCGACTATGCAGGTGCCAACACCCTTATTGAAGTGGATGGCGGGGTAAACCTAGAAACAGGCAAGGCACTGATCGATGCTGGTGCGGATGTATTAGTAGCTGGTAGTGCTATTTTTGGTACGCCCGATCCAATCGAAACAATCAGACAGATGAAAGCTCTGTAACGCATGGTGCAACATGATGCCCTACACCGATACCCATTCTTGCGGCTACTTGTGCCGCTTGCAGCTGGTATAGCGTGTGGTGACACTCTATATAGCTTCGGAGACAATGACTTTCCGAAGCTGTTTTTTTATGCTCTCCCTGTTTCATTCTTTTTTCTTATCTTCGCTTATATCTATCGTGCCTCTTACAATAGGCGATGGCTGTTTGGTACGTCATCTTTTATTTTCTTATTTCTCTCTGGAGCGACACTTATTACGCTTCGTCTGGAACATACGGATTATCAGTTTTCTGCAAACGAAGAATGTTATCATGTACACATCGATAACATGCCCGATGCACTCGAACGAAGCATAAAAAGCCGGGTAACTGTATTGTCTAAAGTTGATTCACTGCAAAATACGCATATCAATAAAAAGGCGATTCTCTATCTGATAGCCGACAGTGGGACACGCCAGTTGAGGATGGGAGACGAGCTTTTGATCTATGCGAAACTGCGCAAACCGTCGGACAGTGGTAATCCAGAAGCATTTGACTATGGCGTCTACCTGCTACGCAACGATATCTGCGCTACTGCTTTCGTTACTGCTGGGAAATACAAGCTATTGCAGTCTGCTCCCAGTTTAGACTGGGTACAAAGAGCTCAAAATTATCGTTCGCATGTGATAGACTATTACCGCCGACTAGGTTTTGCTAATGACGACTTGGCACTACTTGCTGCTTTGACCTTGGGAGACAAGGGACATGTGACAGATGAGCTACGTGAAACCTACTCGATGGCAGGTGCTAGTCACCTGTTGGCCATATCGGGGATGCATATCGGAATCGTCTATTCTTTACTGGCATTTTGCTTGCTCTGCATCCCTAAAAAATCAAGGTGGTTGAGTGGGATTGGTAACCTTTGTATCTTGCTATGTCTTTGGGTGTATGTCTATTTTATCGGGTTAGCACCCTCGGCTGTACGTGCAGTGACTATGTTTTCGCTGTTGCTGATAGCCAAAACATTTGATCGTGAGCATCTGACGCTCAATACCCTATTCGTCACGGCTTTTTGTATGCTTTTATTTCGCCCTACATGGCTTTTCGATATTGGCTTCCAATTGTCATTCGCCGCTGTCTTCTCCCTACTAACTATACAGCCATTACTCTTTTCGATGTGTCCCACACGCAGGTTCGGTTTGCGCCATTTATGGGGTGCCGTAACAGTGGCGCTGGCAGCTCAGATAGGTACCGCCCCCTTGGTATGTTTTTATTTTTCTCGTTTTTCTACTTATTTTCTCCTATCAGGAGTACTTCTAGTAGCATTGACATTTTTAATAATGTACAGTGTGGCGTTGATGCTACTTCTAGCACCACTGCCTGCTGTGCAATTCTGGGTGGCAGGTTTCGTGAAGTATTTGTTGTCGGCGCTCAATGGAAGCGCAACATGGATTGAGCATCTGCCTCATGCCTCATGGGATGGGCTATGGATCTATCGCACCGAGTTGGTGCTCTTCTATTTATTAGCGTTCTTTGCTTATTGTTTTATTAAAAATAGGAGTGGGAAGGCCCTTCTATGGACACTTACACTACTGTGTAGCATTTTGGGTTATAGATTCATATATCTTACCATTGATCGTCCCGAAACTCATATCCGACTCTATAGTCAGCGCGCCTGTCCTGCGGTGCATTGCATCACTGAGGGCGGACGTTCTTGGATGGTATATGGTGACACAGTGTCGCATCATGTAGCAATTTACAAGACGATGGGCAGATACTGGTCGAGGCTTCGTTTGGATCCTCCTCAAAATATCACATGCGATCATGATGATGAATCTATTCAGGTGTACGATCAAATAGTGAGTTTTGCAGGTCGACGTATTGCAATCGTCAATGACAATCGCTGGGATAGTCTATTGGCTGAAACTCCTATGATGGTAGATTATCTGTATTTATCTAAGGGATATAGAGGAACAATTACGTCACTCAGGCGTTTATTCAATACCGATCAAGTGATTTTTGACGCTTCTATCCCCGAATACCGACAAGAACGACTGGAAATAGAATGCGATACGCTTGGAATATCCTTCTTTTCGCTTTCTCGCGAAGGTTCTATGGTTATTCTGCCCCGATAATAAATAAAAGTAATTACCTTTGTACTCATAAATATTTCTGAATAGATTATGCTGACTAAAGTCATAGAACAAGCCAATATAGACCACTTTACCAAGTGGTTCAACCGCGCCGAAAAAATAGTAATTATAAGTCATGTTTCGCCTGATGGTGATGCTATGGGCTCTTCTTTGGGGCTTTGCCATTTTTTGGAGTCGCAAGAGAAGACCGTGAATGTCATCATGCCTAATGCGTTCCCCGATTTCTTGCGCTGGATGCCAGGAAGTAAAGATGTATTATTATATGATCGTTACAAGGAATTCGCGGACAAGTTGATTAACGAGGCTGATGTTATTTGCTGTCTTGATTTCAATGCCTTGAAGCGGATAGATGGAATGGCAGAAGTGGTGAAAAATTCTCCGGCACGCAAGATATTGATAGACCATCATTTGTATCCTGAGGACTTCTGCAAGATTATCATCTCGCACCCCAAAATATCATCGACCTCCGAACTGGTGTTTAGACTGATTTGTCGTATGGGTTATTTCAGTGATATTTCATACGAATGTGCGCAGTGTATCTATACAGGGATGATGACGGATACTGGTGGCTTCACCTTCAATTCCAATAACCAGGAAATTTATTTCATCATAAGTGAACTGCTTTCTAAGGGAATTGACAAAGACGATATATATAGGCGTGTGTTCAATACTTACTCGGAAAGCCGCTTGCGACTGATGGGACACGTATTGACCACTATGAAAGTCTTTAATGATTACAATACCGCTCTCTTGACGCTTACGAATAAAGAACAATCGCAATTTGCTTATATCAAAGGAGATAGCGAGGGTTTTGTAAATATCCCATTGAGCATCAAAAATGTATGCTTCTCGGCATTTTTGCGCGAAGACACGGAAAAGAAAATGATTAAGATTTCCTTGCGCTCTGTAGGAACTTTTCCTTGCAATCAGTTGGCTGCAGAATTTTTTAATGGTGGAGGGCATCTTAATGCATCTGGCGGCGAATTTTATGGTACTATGGAAGAAGCTGTTGCGCAATTTGAGCAAGCCTTGGAAAAGTATAAACCATTGTTATTGGCATAATAAGACAATTATTTCGGGCTGTAGCCGTTAAATGAAAAGATATAATAGTTAAAATACAAGAACTTTGCATCTTACATTATAGGTTTTAATCAAAATCGGATACCTTTGTATCAAATATAGTTAATAGAGATAGATACATGAGAAATTTAGCGTTTTTATTCCTTGCAATCTTTCTGGTTGGGGGTTTGTTTACCGCTTGCGACAATTCAAAGACATACGCAGAGCTACTTGATGATGAGAGAAAAGCGATCAACTCTTATATACGTGCAAACGGAATCAATGTGATATCGGTTGAGGAATTCGAGAAGGATACGATTACTGATCTTTCCAAAAACGAATATGTAGGATTCTCAAATGGTCTGTACATGCAGATTGTAAAGCGCTACAATGAAGCACAATATGCTTCTTTCGATGAAGCACCTCCATTTGAAAATAACAATTTGATTTTGACTCGCTTTGTAGAGGTATATATCTTCGACAACGACACAACGGTTGCTTCGAATGTGGGTAATTCTTATGAATACTTGAACTTATACCCTGATGGTTTCCGATACACAGATAATGGATACTCGGTATATGGACAGTTTGTCGCAGAACCCGGATTAGCTTATTACTTTAACTATGGGATGGCCTACTGGTACGAATCATCTACAGTGCCTTCGGGATGGTTGCAGTCACTCACCTATATTCGTGATGGCGCACATGTCCGCTTGATCGTTCCATCTAAAATCGGTCATAATACGGCGCAACTTCAAGTATATCCGTATTTCTACGATATTCGGAAATTTCAAATTTATTAAATATACAGGCAGGCTGAAAAGTCTGCCTTTCATTTATCTTAATCTTTAATTCTTATGACTTTAATTAAATCAATCTCGGGAATCCGCGGAACTATTGGCGGTGGAGTGGGTGAGGGACTAAACCCTCTTGATATTGTGAAATTCACTTCTGCTTATGCTACCCTGATTCGTAAGACATGCACCAACAAGAGCAACAAAATCGTTGTGGGACGTGATGCACGTATCTCGGGCGAGATGGTGAAAAACATTGTAGTAGGTACCTTGATGGGTATGGGATGGGATGTAGTGGATATCGATTTGGCTTCTACTCCGACTACAGAACTTGCTGTAACAATGGAAGGCGCTGCGGGCGGTATCATCTTGACAGCTTCGCACAATCCTAAACAGTGGAATGCTTTGAAACTTCTTAATGAGCATGGCGAATTCTTGAATGCAGCCGAAGGTAATGAGGTTCTTTCTATAGCCGATGCAGAAGCATTTGACTATGCGGATGTGGATCAGCTAGGTAGCTACCGCAAAGATCTTACTTACAACCAAAAGCATATTGATGCTGTGTTGGCACTTAAGCTTGTAGATGTAGAGGCTATTAAGAAGGCTAACTTCCGTGTAGCACTAGACTGTGTGAACTCGGTAGGAGGTGTGATTCTTCCAGAACTTCTAGAACAGCTAGGTGTGAAACATATCGAAACTCTTTATTGCGATCCCACTGGCCATTTTGCACACAATCCCGAACCACTTGAGAAGAACTTGGGTGATATCATGGGCTTGATGAAGAATGGTGGTGCTGATGTAGCTTTCGTCGTAGACCCAGACGTAGACCGCTTGGCTATGATTTGCGAAGACGGTACTATGTATGGCGAAGAATACACATTGGTATCAATAGCTGACTATGTGTTGAAGCATACACCAGGTAACACGGTGTCTAACTTGAGCTCTACACGCGCATTGCGTGATGTGACGAATAAATATGGTCAACACTACTTTGCTTCAGCTGTAGGTGAAGTGAATGTAACTACCAAGATGAAAGAGGTAGGCGCTGTGATTGGCGGTGAAGGCAATGGTGGAGTGATCTATCCAGAAAGCCATTACGGACGTGATGCTTTGGTGGGAATTGCTTTATTCCTAAGCCACTTGGCACACGAAGGCAAGAAGGTGAGCGAGCTACGTGCTACTTATCCTCCTTATTTCATCGCTAAGAATCGCGTAGATCTTACTCCTGAAATCGATGTGGATGCTATCCTTGCTAAGGTAAAGGAAATCTACAAAGACGAAGAGGTGAACGACATTGACGGAGTGAAGATTGACTTCGCTGATAAATGGGTGCATTTGCGTAAGAGCAATACAGAACCTATCATCCGTGTATATAGCGAGGCTTCTACTATGGAAGCAGCCGAAGAAATCGGGCAGAAGATTATGGATGTAATCAACGAATTGGCGAAATAAATCGCTATCATCGTTTGATATAGAATATAAAAAAGGGGAAGTGATAATGTGTCACTTCCCCTTTTCTATATTCTCATCTTGTTATTTCAGAATTTATAACCCACTGTGATTGCAGCGCTCACATTATGCGATTTAATGTTGCTCCAGTCATTGATATTCACTTTCACATTTTTGATCATATTAACTAAGCCACCATCAAAGCTGAAACCGAAACAGAATTTCTGCCAATCGATATTAGCACCAAAACCTAGGCCAATGTCAAAGCGTCTCATCTTGAAGCCAATTTCTTCTTGTACACTACTGTTATAAAGATTCATGCTCACACCACCTGCTTTCATTTTACCACTCAAAGCACAAGCTATATAAGGACCGGCATGAATAGTCAATGAAGTCTGAGGTGCCAAATTAAATTTATATCCGGCATGTATGGGAAGTTGAAGGTAAGAAATGGAATCTTTACACCATCTTCTTTCGTCCCCTTCATTACAAACTCCAAACCCGAAAGGAGGTAAATATCATTAGTAATACCATAGTCCATGGTCACGCCAACCACTACACCACACTTGGCATCACCATTCATTTCGGATGTCATGTTGGAGATCGTCATACCTGCCTTTACACCGAAAGTAGTTTCACCAGCCTGTGCATTTGCTGTACAATAGAGTGCGCATAGAGTTAGCGCAATAAATAATCTTTTCATCATTTCAATTTTATTTTTTTGAATGTTCGATAATAGTTTAGCAAAAAAACGCCGCAATGTATTAATAATAATAGCATTCAGCAAACGAACAATAAAAAATATTTTGTTCTATAAGTAAGGACTATTCGCTATTGTTCACAGGGCATAAGAAGAAACAATCATTTCCGACTAAACCATTCTTTGAATTCTGCTACCTTACTTTTGCTAACTATAGGCTTCTCATCGGATGTGGGGTGTTTAAGGTTAATAGATAATCGGCTATTGAACCAAAGGCTGATATCTCGTATTGATTCTCGCGAGAGTAAATACTGTCTGTTAACTCTAAAAAATAGGCTCGGATCGATACACGCTGTCAGTTCATCCAGGTTTTGTGCCAGATTATGGCTTGTGCCATCTTTCATCACAGTTTTGACTTGTCCTTCTTTTATATAGAAATAATGTATATCGCTTATGGGAAGAGGCAATAATTTGTCTCCTTGCACAGGGATTAAGAAATGCGTTTTATAACTTTCTTGTTTTTTGAGCCTATGCATCAACCATGATATTACCTCGGAGTTTGAACTTGGTTGCTCGTCGGCAGAAGGGGAAGGCTGTAAATTTCTCCATTTACCGAGAGAACGTTCTATATCTTCTTGTGCGATAGGTTTCAATAGGTAATCTATGCTGTTTACCTTAAAAGCACGTAAAGCATACTCATCATACGCAGTAGTGAATATGATGGGACATGTGATATTGATGTATTCGAATATTTCGAATGCCGATCCGTCTGCCAGATGGATATCCATAAAGACTAGGTCGGGCATTGTGTTTGACCTAAACCATTCTATCGTTTCTGCAATACTGTCTGTAGTCCCTATTACTTCCGTTTTTTGTGCGACATCGTTTAGAAGTGAAATAAGATTTCGTACGGCCGCCTTTTCGTCTTCTATGATCAATATTTTCATATTCGCTCTTCGTTTAGTGGTACAATTACGGAAAAATCTGTATTTTTCTTTATGGTTATATCTTTTTGTAATAGCAACTGATAACGCTTCCCTAGATTGGCAAGGCCTACCCCCATGCCTGGGTTAGAGTTGATTTTCGGTTGGAGTTTATTGCTTACACAGATACAGTCTGCATCCAAGGTTTGGATGACTATTGTGAGAGGATTGCGATTGCTGATCTCATTGTGCTTCACCGCATTCTCAATCAGCATTTGAATGGCCATCGGTGGTAAATGATACGAATTATACTTATTATCTATATGTATGTCGAATATCAGATTGTTCTCAAAACGCATCTTTAACAAGAAGATATAGGCAGAAACAAACTTCATCTCCTCATGAAGTGTTACCAGTTGCCCCTCGTTGCTTTGAAGTGTATAGCGCAGCACTTTTGAAAGCTCTTGAATGTAGTTTTGTGCTCTATCTTGATCCTCGCGCACCAACGAGCGTAGCGTGTTGAGCGAATTGAAGAGCATGTGCGGATTCAACTGATTCTTCAAAGCCTCGTACTGATTGCGTATATTCTCGGATTGCAGCTGAAGGTTTTCCGCGTTCACCAATTGTTGACGGCCTATCAGATGAATGATGTAACAACTAAGTGTCACTAGGCCTCCCATAATAATGTCGCGTAGTGGATGAAGATAGTGATGCACGGTGGCATCTACCGCCGGAAGCCCAATGGCTTGATGCAGATAAAAGAAACCTTTCCCAAATAAACTGCTGACAATCCAACTAAGCACAAAGGATAGTAAGAGCACTTTGATGCCAATCTGGGCTGTGGGCTTACTGAAGGGAAATAGAATCGTATTAATGGCAAAAAGCAGTAAAAGTGAGATAAATGTAAATGTGATCTCGGATACTACATCAATGAGTTGCATCCCTGGGAAAATACATTCTATCTCACTTTCATGGAACAATGAAATAGATTCGGGAAAGTGAACCAGCACAGCCACTATAAATGATATAGCGACTGTCGCTGAAAGATATTTATTTTGATTGTAGAGTTTCATCTTTTTCGTCATTCCACAAATATACTGCTTTTGTATGACGATTATACTAATTCTTGAGATGAGCTGTCACATACATGCCTGGTCTAAATGCGGGATTGCTATCGATGATTCGTACATATACTTTGATACTACGATTGACGGGATCCACCAATTGACCCACTGTCATGATCTTTCCTTTATAAATCATGTCACCTAGGCCATTTACTCTGAATTCCACATTCTCACCTTCTTTTATCTGATTCACATCTTTCTCATAAGTTGTCAAACATAGCATGGGTGCACTTTTATCTATTACCTGGCAGAGCGCTTCGCCCGCTGGTATATATTTCCCACGATTGACATTCACATTTTCGATGTAACCACTGATGGGAGTTCTAACTTCGAGCAATGACTGGATGCCATTTTTTTGTAGAGTTACGCCATTTACACCCAATAATGAAAGTTGTGCCTCCGTACTTTCCAAGCGGCTTTTCATCGTCATGTATTCCGACTTTGCTTCTTGGAATTTCTTCATAGATGCTGCCTTTTGATCAGCTAATGTTTGCTGTCGCTCATATTCCTGCTTTAGATATTCTTCTTGTGCCAACGCTTCGAGGTAATTTTGTTGTAAAGTGATAAATTCAGGATTCTCCAGAGTGGCAATGATACTTCCTTTCTGAACGAACTGTCCTGGCACCAGATCAGCTTGGCGCACTATGCCTCCCATAGTCACGGCTATAGTAGCTTCACTTTGTGGCGCTGATACAATGACGCCATTGAAAGAGACTGTGTTAGGTCGGGCAGTGGCTGCAGTCCTAGCATCCATTGGTATACTATCGGCTTCTTTGTTTTTGGTTACTGTAGTTGGTTCTACAACAGCAGCTGGGCTTTCAATAGATGGCGCCTCTTTCTTTTGACACGCATTTAGTAGCCCTAAAGCCACGGTCATATAAATGATGGGTTGAAGTTTCATATAAGAATATATTTGAGTTGGTTTAATTATAAAGTTCATATTCAAGTGCGGCTATATTATAGTTGTATACTGCTTCTATAAAACTGCGTCGAATATCACGTGCTGCTATAAGAGATTGAATATACTCTGTCACAGATGATTCGCTATACTTTAATTGCAAAGACGCGGCTTTCTCTAGTTCCTCAGCTTCCTTTAGGGCAACGTTGTTATAATAGTTCAGACTTTCCTCGTAACGTCTTAGGTCAATCACAACTTCGGCGACCTTGTTATTTAGTTGTCGGATATTATCCTCTGCTGTCAATGAGGCGCTCCAAGCGGCTATTTTGGCCTGCTTCACTCTACTGTGTTGTGGTGCGAAAAAGATCGGAACAGATATACCCACCATCCACGCATTGAGGTTTTTGATAGGTAGTATGTGTTGGCGCGTATATCCTGCAAACAGCTCTGGAAAATAACGGCTACGCTCTACCTTTACTACCGCTCGTGCCTCCGAGACTTGGCTGTTAAAATAATCGAGATGTATAGTCGAAGACATTAAACTTTTGATTTGTACATCAAAGGTTTTTTGCTTTTCTCGTTCTGGAATAAGAGCTACATCGCTATAACAAGTCCATTGGAAGCGTTTCAATGCTAACTCTTCTTCCTGGCGAGCCTGAAACTGTTTGTTGTGAAGGTCGGCTGCTATGGTAGTCATCATATTCCTTTCGAGTAGTGTGATCTCACCTTGCTCATAGCGCACTTTGGCTATCTCTGTCAATTGCGAAGACAGGTCTTCCTGATCTTGATACATCTCACTGAGGCTCGCTGCATACTGATAATAGGCCCATGCACGTTTCACTTCTGCAATCACCTCTTTTTCTACCAATTCACGGTGATTTACCGCAGTTTGCACCTGTCTTTTCACTAACACATTCTTATAGAAGGGAGTCAGTAGTGAGCCGAAATTCTGCTCGATGCTCAACTCCTTATCATTCTTCACCTCACTGTTGAGTTGCCCCCATGAATAGCTGAAAGTAGTTGGTGCAAACTCTACAATTTCACCTTTGGTTGCCTTTGCCTGCTCTATAGCAGCAGTGGCAATTCCCAGTCGTGGATGGTTTTGCAATGCAATGTCTATTGCATCGTCCAAGCCTATGGCCACTCTATCACCCTGTGCCTGAGCATTTGTAGCCGAAGCTGCAAGAAGAGGTAATAAAACAAATATCCCCCAGAAGCGTTTCGAACGTTTCATCACAGCTCCAGTCTGATGCACGATTTTGTAGAACAGTGGTATGATGATTAGTGTCAAAAGCGTTGATATAATCAAGCCGCCAATCACTACAGTAGCTAAAGGTCGTTGAACTTCGGCACCTGCAGAGGTGGCAACTGCCATTGGTACGAACCCCATGGACGCTACCAGACCGGTCAGAAAAACAGGACGCAACAGATGAGGAGTACCACGTTTGATAATCTGGCTGGTAGTAAGCGAATATCGACTTTGGCGTCGCAAATCATTGAAATGGTTCAACATTAAGATACCATTCAGTACCGCTACACCAAACAGGGCGATGAATCCTACGCCAGCCGATATACTAAATGGCAGTCCACGAATCCACAAAGCCACAATTCCGCCTATTAGCGAAAGTGGTACTGTCGAAAACACGATTAATGTATAGGTGAGGTTCTTGAACGCAAAAAACAAGATAAACAAGATGAGTAGCAATGCTATCGGAATAACGATAGCCAAGGTACGGATCGCATTTTGCAGATTCTCGAACTGACCGCCGTACTCAAAATAGTAACCTGGCTTCAGTGTGATATTTTTTTCTAAAGTCTGATGTATTTGCTCTACCACTTGCTGAATATCAGCGTCGCGCACATTCACTCCGATTACGATACGTCGTTTGGTGGCATCACGGTTAATCTGTAATGGTCCTTCCACTAAGTCTATCGTGGCAAACTCGCTGATCGGTATCTGGATACCATCCGATGTACGAATAAACAGACGGTCTAAATTTAAGTCTGATACCTTCTCTTCATCCAGTCGCACTACTAAATCGAAGCGACGTTCATTCTCAAAGATCACTCCACTCACTTCTCCCGCATAGGCCGTACGAATCATGTCATTCAGCTCTTGGATATTCACCCCATAGCGTGCTATCTTATCGCGGTTGTAAGCCACCACTAGTTGTGGTAACCCCATGGTTTGTTCCACTATCACATCCGACGCACCGGGAACCTGCTCCACATAGCGTGCAGCCTCTTTGGCTCGTTCATAGAGCTCTTGTGTATCCTCGCCATAGAGTTTCACGGCTATATCTGCTTTCGCACCAGTCATCAACTCATTGAAACGGAGCTGTATGGGTTGCGAAAAGTTGAACTCAGCCCGTTCCGATAGTGGCTCCAGTGCCGTTTTCATCTTTTCCACCATCTCGGCGCGGCTGGTAGCCGATGTCCATTCCTTGAAAGGCTTCATCACGATCATGATGTCAGCATCCTCCACCGCCATTGGGTCAGTGGGAACCTCTGCCGTACCGATCTTCGATACCACATGCTTGATCTCTGGGAACTGAGCCATCAATGTTCTCTCTGCTTCGTTTGCCACATCGATACTTTCCGACAGCGAGCTACCAGCTGGAAGTGTCATTTGCATGGCAAAATCTCCTTCGTCTAGCGTAGGGATAAACTCGGCTCCTAGGCGGGTGAACAGAAAGATAGAACCTATCAGGGCGGCGAAGGCTGTACCGATGGTCCACCATTTGAAGCGGAGACAGAAACGGAGTGTATGTTGATAGCCTATGTTGAGCCACCCGAAAAAGCGGTCAGCAAATGTGGGCTTCTCAATGATGGTATGTTTCAAAAACAACGAAGCCATCATCGGTACATAGGTCAGCGAAAGAAGCAATGCACCTATGATGCAAAACACCAGTGTCTTGGCCATCGGGGTGAAATACTTGCCTTCGATGCCACTTAGCGTCAGGATGGGGAAAAAAACAATGAGGATGATGAACACCGCGAAGGTAGCCGAGCGCACCACACCCGATGCACCACGTTCCACTTCGGTATTCATTTCTGTAGGCGATAATGTGCGCCCTTTAAAAGATTTGCTGTAAAGATGCGCTAAGATGCCTTCCACGATCACGATAGAACCATCTACCACGATCCCGAAATCGATGGCTCCAAGACTCATCAGATTGGCGGTGACACCAAATATTCGCATCATGATGAAACCGAAGAGCATGGACAGAGGTATGACAGATGCCACAATGAGTCCCGCACGTACATTGCCCAGAAAAATCATCAATATGATGAAAACAATGATAGCCCCCTCTACAAGGTTGTAGACCACTGTCGAGATGTTGCGACTCACCAGTTGCGAGCGATTTAGATAAGGCTCAATGCTCACTCCCTCGGGCAAGAGACTTTGTATTCTATCCACACGCTCCTCCAGTGTGGCGGTCACTACATTGGCATTAGCGCCTTTCAGCATCAGGGCAATGCCACCTACACATTCACCTTCGCCATCCTTGGTCATTGCGCCAAAGCGTTTGGGCGACCCAAACCGCACACTTGCCACATCGTCTATATGTATGGGTATTCCATTTCTGTTGGCGATCACTATCTTTTCTATATCCCCCAACTTGCTTATCATCCCCTCCGAACGTATGTAGTAGGCATTTTTACCTTTCTCGATATAACTGCCCCCTGTATTCTGGTTATTATGGCTCAAAGCCTCAAACACCTCACTGAGTGTGATGTCGAGTGAATAAAGCGCATCAGGATCTACTGCTACTTCATATTGTTTCAGGTATCCCCCAAAGCTATTTATTTCGACTATACCAGGTATGCCCGAGAGTTGGCGCTTCACGATCCAATCTTGAATGGTGCGCAGTTCCATGGCATCATACCGATCTTCGTAGCCAGGCTCTACTTTCAAAATGTATTGATAGATTTCGCCTAGACCAGTAGTGATAGGCATCATTTCGGGCACGCCTAGCTCTTCAGGAATCTCTCCGCTTACTGATTGTATTTGTTCATTGATCAACTGTCGTGCATCCAGCGTGGGCACATTTTCCTTAAACACCACTGTAACCAGAGATAATCCAAATCGGCTTACTGAGCGTATCTCTTCCACATTCATGATATTGCTCATGGCAATTTCGATAGGCATGGTAATCAGCTGTTCCACCTCTTGGGGTGCTAGCGTAGGCGAGATGGTCACAATCTGTACTTGGTTGTTGGTGATGTCTGGCACTGCATCTATGGGTAGTGTCAACATGGAGTAAATACCTGCCACTAATAGCAGTAGAGTCATAATCCCTATAAAGAGTTTTTTCTTTATCGAGAATTGTACGATAGAGTTGAGCATAAGTCAGTAAATGGTTTTAATATCCCTTTTTGCGGTAAAAATAAACACTTACCAATACTTCTTTTATGCTATAGATTTAAGTTGGCGATAATTGGAGTTGAAGCATCCAAAATGCTATCTGAACAGAACCCACATTGTGACAACAACATTCTCCCATTCATATTTGTTATACAACTAATCAAACGAAATCAATAAATCAAATCGTCTATATGAAGAAATTATTCACTTTTTTTCTGACCTTAGGTTTTGTGCTTCCAATGGTAGCACAGACCTCACAGTTTTATAGCTATACTGTAAACACCATCGATGGACAGCCCTATCCGCTGATGCAGCTCCAAGGCAAGAAGGTGATGGTGGTCAATGTCGATGTAAAACCCGAGCTGGCGCCTCAATATGCCATTCTTGACGAACTTTATACCCAATATTGTGATAGCAACTTCACGATACTCGCTTTCCCATCCAATAATTTCGATCCTCTGTCGGCCAGCCAGCAAGCTGCCAATCCGGGTTATCGCATAATGGATTTTGATGTCTCATTTCCGGTGATGGCACAAGTATCTGTGGCAGGCCTCAATATAGCGCCCCTTTATCAATGGCTCACTCAAAAAAGCTTGAATGGCGTGGCAGATGCACCAGTGACGGGTAATTTTCAAAAGTTTCTGATAAATGAACAAGGTGCGTGGGTTGGGGTCGAAACTCCAAATGAGAGTGCTTTCAATGTACGTGTGCTTAACTGGATATGGGGTAAAGGCTATGTGAAATAGCAGTTTGACGATGCATATTTAGTTAATATATAGCTACTCGCTTGATATATTAAAACGATCGAGTTAGAGAGCATTACTGGTCCTGTTCGCTCAGCGACCAGTTTTTTTGTACCATTTCCCATCGTATTCATATGGAGCGCTTTTAGAATAATATTTCAGATGAAAAGAACTTTTCACAGATGCACTTTGTTTTCATAATTTATATTATTTCTTATGTTTCACAAAAACAAATGCTACTTATGAAAAAGAACCTATTCTATCAATTAGTATTGATATTAACTTTATGTTTGGCTGCTGCATGTAGTAGTGATGATAACAAGGACAAAGATTCTTCCTCTTATGCAGGAACATATACGGGTGATAATTTGAATATGACTGTGAGTGGCGTTACAATGAGTGGTAAAGAAGCTACTATCAGTGATACTGGAGTTTTGACACTTAAAAACGTAGTTCCTGGCCAAGCTTCTATCGACATCACGCTGACAGATACCAATGGTGCCTTGCAGGGTAGCACAACGTTTACAGGAGGGAGTGTTTCAGTGAGTGGTAATGTAGATAAAAGTAAACTAAATCTTGCTGTGACCATACAAATGTCCAACGCATTGATAGGTACTTGGAATCTTTTGCCCTATACTGTCGATACGTCAACAGGCGCTTTGACTTCTACTCCTATTTTCTTGGATATCACCCCAGCCGATTTGAGTGTCACTTTTATGGGCAACACTATGACTAGCACTCAATTTGCAACCTCTATCGAATTCCTTTTAGGAAACTATGCACAAGGTATGACCAGTGTCACCTTTGATGCTGATGGATTCATGACTGCCACCTTTGCTACAGGTATCAAAGCTACTTGCCCTAAAGGGTTGATGCAATACTATGTGAGTGATAAAATGATCTATTTCATTCCTAATCTGGAAGCCATCATGGCGATAGCCAGCACACGTGCTGATATGAGTAATTTGCTCAACCTTATTAATCAACTCACTGTTGAGGGAATCCCGTTACTGTTTACGGTCAGTGGTAATAGCTTACAAATTTCTATAACCAAGGAAATGATAATGCCTTATCTGGAGATCTTTAACAGCGCTATACTACCTCTGCTGCCAACAGATAACGAAACGGTGGCATTGCTCAAAGAACTTTTTCCTGAATTATATGTTATTATCAACAGCAGCACCTCATTGGTGATGGGGATGTCGCTGACTAAGTAGCGTGTTTCAATGCTTTTATTATATTTTTGATAAAGAGGGTAGATTGTCCAGCCAGTCTATCCTCTTTTCTATTAATTATGTCTGTGATTAAGTCTATTGTAATTATAAATTGCGAGATATATTGCAATAAGTTTATAAAATAGTGTGCTTGCATTACAAGGTGAAAGTATTTAGTGCAATATGCTTTCATATAGGTTGGCATGTTGGGTGTAAAATATCAAATAGGAATATAAATACTTATAAAGATAACAAAAAGATACCTTAATATTGTATTTGATATCATAATGGCGTATATTTGCAATTATTGGTATTAATTAATATTTTAAGGTTATGGGTAAAGATTCAAAAACGAGCACAACATTAAAGCGCTCATTAGGCAGCTTTCACCTATGGGGGATAGCCGTGGGTTTGGTTATTTCGGGTGAATATTTTGGGTGGAGTTATGGCTGGGCATCAGCTGGCACACTGGGTTTCTTGATCACGACAGCATTTGTTGCTATCATGTATCTCACCTTTATCTTTAGTTTTACAGAGCTTTCTACCTCTATTCCCCATGCAGGCGGTCCTTTCGAGTATGCACGCCGGGCATTTGGTTCATTAGGGGGATTCTTTGGTGGTTTTGCCACTTTGGTCGAATTTGTTTTTGCTCCACCAGCCATCGCTATGGCAATCGGTGCCTATCTCAATGTACAGTTTCCGGCACTTAGTCCACAGTGGGTGGCAGTAGGTGCATATCTTGTATTCATGACACTGAACATTGTAGGTATCAGTTTGGCAGCTACATTCGAGCTGATTGTGACGCTGCTAGCCATCTTCGAGCTTTTGGTATTCATGGGTGTTGTAGCTCCTGGTTTCTCGATGACTAATTTCGTAGCCAATGGTTGGGCGGGTAGTGATACATTTACCGGCGAAACCATGGCGGGCATTTTCGCGGCCATCCCTTTTGCAATATGGTTTTTCCTAGCAATCGAAGGCGCTTCTATGGCTGCCGAGGAGGCCAAAGATCCCAAACGCACCATTCCTAAAGCCTTTATATGGGGTATACTCACCTTGGTGGCTTTGGCCCTTGGAGTAATGGTGTTTGCAGGCGGGGTAGGCGACTGGCAAGCCTTGGCCAACATCAATGACCCACTGCCACAAGCTATGAAAACTATAGTAGGCGGCGAAAGTGGCTGGTTGCATATGCTGGTATTCTTAGGCTTATTTGGTTTGATCGCTTCTTTCCACGGCATCATCATGGGCTATTCGCGTCAAATATTCGCAGTGGCACGCGCTGGTTATCTTCCCAAATCGCTTTCTGGAGTTAATAAACGTTTCCGTACGCCACATTTGGCTATCATTGCCGGTGGAGTAGTAGGTATCTTGGCTATTTTCTCAGACAATTGGATTACCTTTGGCGATCAGCCTCTTACTGCCAATATTGTGATCTTAGCGGTGTTTGGTGCCATCGTGATGTATATCATTTCGATGCTATCGCTCATCAAACTTCGGAAGACAGAGCCCGAGTTGGTACGTCCATTCAAAGCACCTTTCTATCCGGTATTTCCGATCATTTCACTGGTTTGCGCAGTGGTTTGTCTGGCAGCTATGATTTATTACAATTTCTCTATATTCTTAGTTTTCTTGGGTATGATGGCTGTGGCCTATGTTTACTACGTTCTGAGCAAAGTAAGAATCAAACAAGTAGCAATGGCTGATTAAGAAACACGACATTTAAAACGCTTTATACCCATGTATAAAACAACACTTGACAATCGGACCTATCACTTTGATGATCTCAAGACACTGATGGCAAAGGCCTCGCCTGCACGTTCGGGCGATGACCTTGCAGGTGTTTCGGCACACACCATGGAGGAGCGGGTGGCTGCAAAGATGGCTTTGGCCGATGTGCCGCTAAAAACTTTTCTAGAGGAGCAGTTGATCCCTTATGAGATGGACGAAGTGACACGACTCATCATCGACACACACGACACAGAAGCCTTTGCGCCGATCAGCCACCTCACAGTGGGTGATTTTCGCAATTGGCTGCTCAATGATCACACGACATCACAGATGCTGGCCGTAGTAGCTCCCGGTATTACCCCCGAAATGGCGGCAGCCGTGAGTAAAATCATGCGCAACCAGGATCTTATTCTGACAGCAAAGAAATGTAGGGTAGTCACACGCTTCCGAAATACCATTGGCTTGCCAGGGCATTTCAGCGTGCGACTTCAACCCAACCATCCCACGGATGATCTGAAAGGGATAGCCGCTAGTCTCATAGATGGATTGATGTATGGATCGGGTGACGCTGTGATAGGTATCAACCCGGCAAGCGACAGCATACCGGTATTGACCAATCTCTGCTATATGCTCGATGATATCATTCAGCGATATGCCATTCCAACACAGTCGTGCGTGCTGACGCATGTCAGCACTTCTATAGAGTTGATAGATAGAGGGGTACCTGTCGACTTGGTATTTCAGTCTATAGCTGGTACCGAAGGCGCAAATGCAGGTTTCGGTATCAACCTGAAAATGCTCGAGGAAGCACATCAAGCGGCATTGAGCCTTAAACGCGGCACTGTGGGTGATAATGTGATGTACTTTGAAACCGGACAAGGTAGTGCATTGTCCTCGGGATTCCATCATGACGTAGACCAGCAGACTTGTGAGGCGCGTGCCTATGCTGTGGCGCGACACTTCTCGCCATTGTTGGTCAACACAGTCGTGGGGTTCATTGGCCCTGAGTATCTGTATGATGGTAAACAAATCACTCGTGCCGGTCTAGAAGATCACTTCTGTGGCAAGTTGATGGGAGTTCCTTTGGGTTGCGACGTATGCTATACCAATCATGCTGAGGCCGATCAGGATGATATGGATAATTTGCTGACACTACTGGTTGCTGGAGGATTGACCTACATGATGGGTGTTCCTGGGGCAGATGATATCATGCTCAACTACCAGAGCACTTCCTACCATGATGCACTCTATGTGCGCGAACTATTTGGATTAAAACATGCGCCAGAGTTTGCATCTTGGTTGGAGAAAATGCAAGTCATCAATCAAGAAGGTCGCCTGAAGCAATTTAAATCTACCCATCCGCTGCTAGGCTATAAAGCGGGATAAATGTTATAATTAGAAGATATGGAACTCATAAAAACATCACCTACGACAAATACTGATATTCTGGAACCCGACTGCTGGGAAGAGTTGCGACAGTTTACTGATGCACGTATAGCGCTAGGGCGCACAGGTGCCAGTTTGCCCACTAAAGAGGTGTTAGGGTTCAGTTTGTCGCATGCTAGGGCAAAAGATGCGATACATACTCCTTTTGATAGAGCTTCAGTAGCAACTAAATTACGGCAAATGGGGCTCGAAAGTATTAATGTATCAAGTGCAGCGCCCAATAGGGCCATTTATCTGACTCGACCCGACTTGGGGCGTAAGTTGTCTCAAGATAGCCGAGAAGAATTGTTGGAAAAAGATTATCCACCTGTAGATGTAGCATTGTTTATTGGCGACGGACTTTCTTCAAAAGCCGTGCATAAGCAAGCTGTGCCATTGATTGGACATCTGATGTCTTACATGAAGGATCTGGATTTAAAAATAGCTCCCGTGGTGCTGGCAGAGCAGTCGCGAGTTGCCCTTGGAGATGAGGTGGGCGCTTTGCTAAATGCCAAACTTGTGGCTGTACTGATTGGTGAACGGCCAGGACTGTCATCGCCCGATAGTTTAGGAGTTTATATCACATACAATCCGATGGTAGGACGTCTGGAGTCTGATCGCAATTGCATTTCTAATATTCGTCCCGAGGGACTTTCCTATGAAAAGGCGGCCTTCAAAATGGCATGGCTCATTGAGAATGCTTTCGCGATGGGAAAGACCGGAATAGAATTAAAAGACCGGAGTGATGATGAATCTTTGCACCGGATAGTCAAGCCTAAAATGCATTTATTATAATCTAACTACTATTGAAACTAAAAAGGGAATGAATCGCTTATTGTATGATTCATTCCCTTTTTTATTATTGAGTAGAGCTATAGTGTCTTGAGAATATATTGCTCGAACTCATTCTCGAAATTGGGAGTGAAAACATCGTTTCCTAACTGCCCTTTTATTTCATCAACCGTCCAGAATCGCCCACCATCCAGTTCTTCGCTAGGTGCAATTTCACCATCATAAGTTGTGGTATGTACGAATACCAGTTCGCGCTCGCGATCCGATTGAAACACATATTGGCACACGCGCGTAGGAGTGAAATCGGTAATACCCAGTTCCTCGCGCACTTCGCGTTCTAGGGCGATATCCACACTCTCGCCCAAATCGATGTGTCCACCTACGGCAGTATCCCATTTCCCGGGCTGTATATCTTTCCAATCGGGACGTTTTTGTAGATACAGCTCTCCTTTGCTATTGAATACATGCAGATGTACCACTGGATGCAATTGCATACTGCCATTGTGACATTCGCCACGGGTAGCAGCACCGGTAATGTGACCATCCTCGTCTACTATTGGGAAA
This sequence comes from uncultured Bacteroides sp., assembly GCA_947074295.1. Classification (GTDB taxonomy): domain Bacteria; phylum Bacteroidota; class Bacteroidia; order Bacteroidales; family Bacteroidaceae; genus Bacteroides. Next base: position 24,040 of record CAMTPC010000015.1, read on the forward strand.
AGCTCTTCATTATTGTCTATTGGCATAATTGTTACGATTAAGGGATGAGCAATGAAGAATCACCATAGCTTAAGAAACGGAAATCATGCGCCATGGCATAGTCGTAAATACGCTTCCAGTCGCCCTTTACGAAGGCCGAAACCAATAGCAGCAATGTGCTTTGCGGTTGATGGAAGTTGGTCACCATAGCCTTCACGATCTTATATTCATAGCCAGGTGCTATAATGATCTGTGTGCTTGAATGTAGAGTCTCCAATCCGTTGCGATCCAAGTAACCCAGAATCTTTTGCAAAGCCACGATGGGGTTGAGGTATTCCTTTTGTTCGTAGGGTTGCCACTGCTTCACGTGCAGTTCTTCTTCGGATGCGGTGGGTTTATTGGCCAGTGTCATGCCGATGTGGTAGAGGCTTTCGAGTGTGCGCACCGATGTAGTTCCCACAGCAATCGCCTTTGCATCATGGTCGATGAGCTTCTTGATGGTCTCACGCGAAACAGATATATATTCAGTGTGCATTTCATGCCCTTCTATCTCCTCACTCTTCACGGGTTTGAAAGTACCTGCACCTACATGTAGTGTCAATTCTTGTGTATCTACCCCTTTTTCCATCAACGTTGCAAAAACATCGGGTGTGAAATGTAGTCCAGCGGTAGGGGCGGCCACCGAACCTTTGATCTTAGAATAGACAGTCTGATAATTGCTCAAATCACTTTCTTCCGTATCGCGGTTCAGATAGGGTGGTATAGGTAGTTCGCCAAATACCTCGAGTATCTCGGCGAACGTCACTTCTGGATTATCCCACGTGAAATCGATGCGATGGCTGGTGCCTACACAGATACCACGTGTAGCACTTAGTGTAACGGCTTTACCCTTTACCGTCATCTCCTTGTGCAGTGTCCCTTCTTTCCATTTCTTCAGATTGCCTATCATGCATAGCCAAGCCGAATGGCTAGTTTGCTGAAAGTTCAGTGCATAGTCGGCAGGCTCAACAGGTTCCAGGCAGAATATCTCTATCAGTGCGCCTGTCTCCTTTCGGAAGTGCAAGCGGGCTTGTATCACTTTCGTGTTGTTGAATACCATTAAGCTGCCCGAAGGAATATAATCAGGCAATGATGCGAATACATCTTCGCTGATCTCGCCATGGCGATAGATCAGTAGTTTGGATTGATCGCGCGATTCCAGTGGAAACTTGGCGATGCGTTCGTCAGGGAGATCATAGCAGAACTCCTTGATTTGTATATGTTTGGGATTTTCTTTCATAATCAATATTATTGTAATGCCCTTAAAGTATAAACACTTCGTAGGGATGCTTGTTTAATTGCTGCAAAGATACGCTTTTTCGATGCGCTCTTCATCGGCAATACTGTAAAAAGGTTTATCTTTGTCAGTAGGCATCGTTTGGCGATGCTCTTTAGCGTGTAATTTTAATAAATTAATAGAAATGAAAATAGGAGATAAAGTGCGCTTTCTCAGTGAAAAAGGTGGTGGCGTGGTGACAGGTTTCAAGGGTAAAGACACTGTCCTAGTCGAAGATGAAGATGGTTTTGATATCCCTATGCTTATCAATGAATGTGTGGTAATCGAAACAGATGACTATAACATCAAACGAAAAGTAACCCCTAAAAAGGTAGAGGAAGCACCCAAACCAGTCAAGGCTGATATACCTACCTATAAGGCTGCCGAGGTGAAGGGCGGTGATACACTCAATGTGTTTTTGGCTTTTGTGCCAGAAGATGTAAAGCAAATCAGCTCTACACCGTTCGAAGCATATTTGGTGAATGATAGTAACTACTATCTATACTACACTTACGCCAGTGCCGAAGGCAAAGCGTGGAAAGTTCGTGCTCATGGAGTGGTGGAACCTAACATGAAATTCTTACTCGAGGAATTTGAAAAATCAGTTCTAAACGATATGGAACATGTTGCCGTTCAGTTTATCGCTTTTAAAGATGGCCGCAGCTTTGCATTAAAGCCAGCAGTGAGTGTAGAAGTGCGAATCGATACGGTGAAGTTCTATAAACTGCATACTTTTAAAGAAACTGACTTCTTTGAAGAACCTGCATTAGTTTATGATATCGTACGAAATGATGTTCCAGCACAGCAAGTGTTCGTATCAGCCGAACAGATTCAAGAAGCTCTTTTAGGCAAAAGAGCAGAGGAACGTCTTCGTTCGCAACCCATCGTGAAAAAGCCCAAAGGAAATGCCATCATTGAAGTGGATCTGCATATTGACGAACTTTTGGATGATACACGTGGCATGAACAATGCAGAAATGCTGAATTACCAGTTGGACAAGTTTCGTGATGTGATGGAAAAATACAAGACAAAGCGCGAACAGCGTATCGTATTCATCCATGGAAAAGGGGATGGTGTGCTACGCAAGGCCATACTTGACGAGCTAAAGCGTAAATACAGCAACTGCCGCTATCAAGATGCCTCTTTCCAAGAATATGGTTTTGGCGCAACAATGATCACTATCAAATAATAGTATGAAAAAAGGGAGACGGTGCTTATAAACCGGCTCCCTTCCTATTATTAGAAGTGTAATTCTTTATCATTTCACATCAATCCCTCTGTTTTTAAGAGTCATGTTCATCAATGCTACATACTTAGTGTACTGCTCAGGAGTCAATGTCTTTTTCATCAACTTCAGATTTCCGTAAACGGCTTTGTGCAGTTTTTCTTCTTTGTTCTTCTTTGCGCCAGACGCTTTTTCCATCTGTTCAGTGAAGTAAACGCTGATGTTAGCTACTTCTTCAGCTTGCAATGAAGTGAGGTTCAAATACTTACTCAACTTGTAAACGTTGATGTTACCTTCCCATTTTGCAGTTGTAGGTTGATTTCCAGCTGCAAATGTTGTAGCAGCAAGGCAGATAGCTGCCACTAATGTTAATCCAAATCTTTTCATAATACCTACTTTTTTAAATTGTTACCTAAAAACTAAATCCTAAAATATAATCTAATACCTATTAAAAACTGACTTAAGCGCTTAGTCTTTTTCTTTTTTACCTATGCAAATATAGAAACATGTTTTGGAACACAAAAGCATTTAATGCTAAAAATGTGTTTTACAACATATTTCTTGATATAGGTCAAGAGAAATCGTTCAGAATGATATAAAATGCAAAGAATTGTAATCTCATTGTAATGTGTTTGCCTACACGGAGCAGAATAATGTAACCAAAAATGGCACACTGAAATCAACTAGAAAGCCATGAAAGATGGAAAGAATGACAAATTGTTGCCCAGAATAGCGAGTTATGATCGGGAGGGTAGTATCCATTGTCGTGGCTCCACCTACAGAAATCGGTGCCAATCTGCCGAAATATCTCACTAACAACGGGGCGCAAAGCAAGGCGATGATCTCGCGTGTGATATTGGAAAGTAGTCCGATGGTGCCTAGTTCGGCACCTTTGTATTCGGTGATGAAGATGCTGGATAGCGAATAGTATCCGAAGCCCGAGCCCACAGCAAGGCAGTCGAAGAGTGAACGTCCCGGAAGCAACAAGCCCACTACCGCACATCCACATAGTGTGCCCAATATTGTCATCAAAGGCAAAAACATGAGGCGAGGATTGAGCGAGCGAAAACTTCTCAGCGTATCGGGATTGCAACCTATGCTGATGCCTACGCAAAACATCAGTCCGCAGAGTGCATAATAGCTGAGGTCACTATTGAGAATGCTTTGCGGCAATAATTGATAATACCCGCACAGCGTACCTATTATAAAGAAAGAAACGATGATGATACTACCTTTCATGCTTTATTCTCCTTTCTTTTCGGATTGACAAAGCGCCACAATGCCCATGCGAAGAAGGCACTTCCCAACACCGCGCCGACGGTGATATAGATGGCTTCGATACCCAGTGTGTGCAAATTATTGATGATGGCTGGATTGCCGCCCACATCGACTCCCAGCAAAAAGAGGAGTAGCCAGATAAAGAACGTGATGATCAACTGTATCCATGACAGTTTCTTGGTGCGTAGCAGGTAACCCACCAAAACACCAATAAGCATAATGCCGACAATGGTAAACATAAAAATAAAGTTGTATTAGCCAGCAAAGATAATAGTTTTGATCTATTTAAATGGATTCAACAACATGTCAAGTTCCAAACTGATATTTTCAACTACTTGTTTGGTGGCTTGTGATAGTGATCTTCCCATTAGGTCAAGGCAGGCTTCGTTGGCCATCACGGAGTCATCGTAGCGATAGTCTCGTGTCCTTTCTGTATGATCTAGCTGATATGTCTTTTCGAACAACACCTCTTCATTTTTAGTTAGTAGAGCTTCGATGGCCAAATTGGTCCAGGCATCTCCTGCTTTATTATGGTACATTTCTATGGTTTCACCATCAAACCATAACATGGTGTGAGTGCTTAGTATCACCTTGCTTCCTGTTTCATTCTGTACTATTTTTATATTCAGTCGATAAGTCGAATCTGCTGCAATCTCTTTTTGATTATCTATCAAGTTGCAGCAACTACTACTGTTACATTCGGCTAACAGTGCTTCCGTAAGAAACTCGCGATAGGTTTGGGTGAGCGACCCTTCGCCCAAACGGGTCATGTATCGGGTAGATTGTATATTGTATAAGATCAAAGGGATGATATAGCCACCCTTCCGCTTCGATGTGGTGTAATAGTCCATGTTGGAATAGGGGATAAAGTCGAGATATACATCTTGTTTCTTTTCTCCGAAATATTCGGCGGATGAGAGTTCGTAATACAAACTGGTGCGCATGGCCTGTATTTCCATCTGCATGCTGCGGCTGCTTCGACACGAACAGAAGAGCAGTGGCAGCGCTAATAATAGATAAATGGGCTTTAATTTCATCGAGATATTGTTTTAAGACCCCAAGCTTCCCAAGCTTGGGGACACGAGTTTGAGTTTTAAGGATATATTTCTACTTAGGCCTGACAAAGTTACCAATATAAATAATCAACTTCAAAATGATTGGGTGGCAAATCCATCTTTACGCTCGTTTCGGTGCTGAAGTTTACCATTCCTGTGCCACCATTCACATTGCTGGCATAGATAATGGGTTCCATCAGCATTGAGTCATAAATATCCGAATCAAATACATTTAGTGCTTGATAATAGTTGAATGTAATGGCCGAAATATGGAGTAAACGCACATAGCATGTCAGCTCGTTTTCCAATACCTTAAAATACTGACCAGGACGTGGAGGAGTGTCACTACCTTTATATATATTAAGGGTGCATTCCTGCCCACTGAAACGATTATCATCAAACACATTATAATAATTGATGACTTTATCGAATACATCATTATCATCATTGCCTATGGAGGGATTTCCATCTGTTAGTATCACATCCTCATTATTATAGGTAGTGAATGTTTTTCTTATCATCGTAGTATCTTTGATATATTCTTTATCCTCGTTGTAGAGCTGTGCCACTAAGCGATACTGACGTTCTAAAATCAGACGATAATAGTTCTTTTCATTTGGACGATCTTGAATGGTGATGCGAAATTTCATCAAACGATTGGTGTATTCTTGTGGATAGCTGATATTGACAGTCATAGTGTCGATATTGACGATGGGCAGCGGGGCAGGCAGGATGATTTCTTCTACCCAGGCGTGATGACCTGTCTGTGGTGTCCATGCATCTATACGTACACTCTCGCCAGGGTTGAACTTGCTAGTTATCAGAAACGAACTCTGTTTACGATTAAACCCATTATCAACAATGGCTTGCTGCTGGGCTGTTTCTACCAATACGCCATTGACGCGTACTTCGACAGTAGCTTCACTTACATCACCTATCGACTCCCTACCTGTATAGTTAAGATAGAGTATATTGTTTGTACTGTCAGTGTTGATAAAGGCATTCAGCACTAGCATTGGTTTCGCCCCATCGGCAGGGAAGGCAAACTCGTTGACACAACTGCTGCAAATACTAAGCAATACCCCAATAAATAATAATATGTATAAATAAGAATGTTTCATCATCATCAGAATTTAAATGTATAAGATACCGAAGGAATAAGTGGAAGTATGGTCAGTTTCACCAAACGGCGGCGGCCAGGTACAAACTCGCTAACCATATTACCCGTTGTTTCATCATATCCCAGTTGATAGTATTCATAGCTACTGTCATTGTAAATCATATTGGGGTTCATGGCATTGTAGGTATTGTAAGCGCTGATGTTCCAGATACGTTCTCCACGTTTGGTTTTTTTGCGGAAGTTGATACCCACATTTAAACGGTGGCTGGCTGGTAGTCTATAGTTGTTTCTTTTTTCTACTAAATCTACTTGAGTCAGTCCGCTTGTTTGTCCTGTATCGTTAGGACGTAACACCACTGTTGCTTGGTCGGCGATGGTTGCAGTACCACCAGTGGCAAACATCCACGTAGCACTCACATCGATGCGATTGCTGAATTTATGATTGACTACTAGATTTACCGTATGTCTGCGATCGTACTTATAAGGGAAACGATAACCGTTGTTGATGCTACCGTCGGCAAATATTCGGTCGCTCTTTGCCAGTGTATATGACAGCCATCCTGTGGTGCGTCCCGATAGCTTTTGTAGCATGAATTCTATACCCATCGATCTGCCTTTTCCTCGCTCTATCTTATCCTCCCAACCTGTAGATGATCCATAAAAGCTACTGCCATTCTTATACTCCAACACATTGTACATATCTTTATAATAACCCTCTACGGATAACTCCCACCCACGAGGCCATATGTAGTAGGCACCCATCGAATACTGGTGAGCACGCATGGGCTTGATGGCTTTCGTCACAGGCACCCAAAGATCGGTGGGCATGCCGATGCTGCCCGATGTCAAGAGATGTATGTACTGACACATCTGTGTATAAGAGGCCTTGAAAGCTAGCCCCTTGGTAGCTTGATAGCGTGCCGATAGTCGAGGTTGAACCGAAAAATAGTTCTTTTCCTGAACATTGAACAACGAAAAGTGCACACCGAGGTTCATGCGTAGTCGACGGCCTATATTAAAATTGTCTTCAATATAGGCTGTCAGTTCGTGTGCACGGACGCGGCTATTGTTGGTGTTATAATATGACGTGTCTTGAACCACTTGATTCTCGTCGAGTTCCTTTATCTTCGTTGAGGCTACTTCTGGATGAAAGTTGTGTCGCTGATAAGCGGCACCAAACTTCACGTCATGAGTGGCCACAGGTGTATAGTCAAAATCAATCATATACGACCAATCGCGAATACCCGAATTATAGCGTGATGAAAAGCTGTTTTGAGTTTGGGCTTTATCTTGTGTTTCAGTGTAAGTCGCATCCGACTTCATATTACACTGATATTTATTGTAAGCCAGCGTCATATTGGCAAACAGCTTTGAGGTAAATACCAGGTTGAGCCGTGCCGATCCGATCAGGTTACCCCAGTTCATGCTCATTTTATCTCGACTTTTTCCTGTCACTTCCCATAAAGTGATCCCGTCACTATAATACCCGTTGTAACTATCATATTTTTGATTTAATCCATAATGATCTCTACCATTGTAAAAACTCAGATACAAGCGTGCCTTGTCCGAGAAACGATGATTGATCTTCGCATTGATATCATAGAAATAATATCTGATCTTTTCTTCTGACTTTATGAATGGTAGTGTCATGATATCTATATAAGAGCGGCGAGCAGACACATTGAACGAAGTACGCCCTTTGATGATGGGACCTTCCAGTTGCACTTTGCTAGCTAATAGTCCTATGCTCACCATGCCATGGTACTTGTGCATATCGCCATCATTGGTACGCACATCGACTACCGATGAGAGTCTGCCCCCGAAACGTGCCGGAAACGATCCCTTGAATAGTGTCACTTTCTTCACCGCTTCGGGCGTGAACACCGAAAAGAACCCGAAAATATGATCTACGTTATATACGGGAATCCCATCTAGCAATATCAGATTCTGGTCTATGCTACCCCCACGCACATGTAGACCTGCCGAACCTTCTACACCGGCTTGTACGCCAGGCATCATCTGGATGGTTTTCATCACATCGGGTTCGCCCAGTATGGAAGGCGTGTTTTGCAACTGTGTCATCGGTATATCGATAGAACTCATGTGAGTAGCATTGATACCCACTTCTGTCTTGTCCGACAATATCACTACCTCTTGTAGCTCATTGCGTGTGTTCAGCTTCATATGGATCACCGTATCCTTGGTTAGTGTCAGCATGAAGCGCTGCGTGTCATAGCCCATATACGAATAATTCAGCTCTGTCAACCCCTCAGGGAGGGTGAGACTATAGAAACCATATGCATTGCTCACAGCTCCACGTCGGTGAAGAAGATCCATGATATTGGCGCCAATGAGTGTCTCGGCTGATGCTTCGTCAGTTATAGTACCACTTATGGTGAAATTACGTTTCGTTTGAGGCATTTCTTTCTTATATAGTAAGATATGCTTTCCTTTCAATTCATAACCAATCGGTTGTTTGTCAAAGGCGGTTTTTAGAACCTCTGTAATCGTCTTACCCTTTAGATGCAGGCTGATGGGACGATTAATCCTCACCTCTTCGCCATAGATGAAAGAGTAATCAGTCAAGCTTTCTACTTTCCTGATCAACTCTTCCAAAGTGGCTTCTTTCAGATCGATAGAGATTGTAGGTTGAGGCTGCTGCGCACGCAATGAACCTTGCAGCAGTACTATCAGCATAGTCAGCAAAAGCAATCTGCCTTTAGCTGAGCTGATCATGTATAATAATGTCATAGTCTGTTTTTGATAATATATTGTTTTTCGTCTAGTTTTTGAAAGTGGAAGTCGCGTCCACTTTGAAGTAGTTCAAGTATTTCGTCCAACGATTCTCCATTGGCAAAGCGGGCTGTCAGATGATAGTCGCCCAGGTCGTGTTCAGCTATCTCTATGCTCACTCCAAAAGAGTTACCTAGTTTGCGTGCAATCTCGCTCAATGGCTGTTTATTGAATACGAAAATGCCTTTCTGCCAAACTATGGCGTTCGTGGGTAGTTCCAGTGTCTCCAGCAATAGTGTTTTATTGGCTTTATTGTATATGGCACATTGGTCGGGGCTGAGAACGATACGTTCATCGCACACATCACTGCTCACAGCTACAGATCCCTCGAATAGAGTAGTGACTACATCTGGATTGTTGGCGTAGGCTTCAATATTGAACACAGTGCCCAACACCTCAACATTTATCTCCTGTGCATTTACTACAAAGGGTTTGCTCTGGTCTTTTGCTACTTCAAAATAGCCTTCGCCACTCAGTGTCACTTCGCGTCTGTCTCCTTTAAAGCGCTTAGGATAGGTAAGTGATGAATAGTGATTCAATGTGACCCGGCTACCATCAGATAGCTCTATACTGATTTGTTGTGACAGTGTTTCGATGGTCTGCATGGCGGGTGGCAACATGTATTGATAGATGCTCCACGACAATGCCGCTATCATCACAATAGCCGCAATGGTTGCCCAGCGGCTGCTGAAACGAAGCTTCCACCTTTTGTCTTCCACCTTCACTAATCGAGGTTGAAGCAGCTTGAAACTCTCCTCTGCCGAAAAGCGGCCACGTGGCGAGCGGGTCGATCCTGCTAGTTGTTCCAGCATTTTGTCTCTCTCTGTATCAGTATATTTGGTCATCAGTCCTTTTTTTTAAATTCGTTATTTTGGCGTGAGCTGTATGGTTGTTTTAGTTGTTTCTGCATTTTTCCATTGTGGAGTACAGGTCACATGGATATAAACCCCCTTTACTACTTTCCCTGGAAATACTTTTACTGTAGCATTGGCCTCTTTCTTGCCGGCTTTGATTATCACTTCCTTTTCGCAAAGTTGAAAGCTATCGCCTCCCACTGGTGGCATATTCACCGAAAGACGAACCTTACGATCCTCTTTTTTCTTATCCACCGCGATCACTTTGAGGTGTATCACATCTTCCTTCGCGCTACTGTTGTAGGTATAATTGATATAGGTCTTGTCAAAACCCACATAGTCATCCGGATAATTGGTGTGACTATCCGAGCAACACATCAATAAAAGACCTGCACATAGCAGCATCAGAGTTTTCAAATGGCTTCTTTTCATGTTACGTCTAAATGTTTTAATTGAACTTGTTACATGAATAAAGACCGAACTGATCCAAAAACTCCCTATCTAGGTACCCACTTTTTTTTCTTTTTCTGTCTGAAAAATAATTTCCTTCATTCGCTTAGTGGCTTTTTGCAACTGCGCATCCACTGTTTTAGTACTGATATTCAGCGCTTCGGCTACCTGCGCATAACTTTGTTTTTCTTCGCGGATACGAATGAATATTTCTCGACATTTATCGGGCAATCGGTCCAAAGCCTTTACATAGCGTGCAAAAAGTTCTTCAGTGATGAGCAATTCCTCGGGCGATGGCGCATCATTCACTACCTCGGGTGATGCTGAGTCGAAGTGGTTTTCGCGCCGTTGCTCTTTTTCCAGATAGTTGAGTGAAGCATTCTTGGTTAGCACAAAGCAATAGTCCTCGATGCTGTTCACTTCGGGAAGCGTTTCGCGCTGGTTCCACAGTTTCAGAAAAATATCGAGTACCACCTCTTGTGCCCACTCTTCGCAATGCAGATAATAATAGGCAATGCGGAAAAGTCGGTCATAAGTCATATCATAAAACTGGCGGAAGGCAGTCTGGGAATCCCACTCCTTCATCTGTCGTAGCAGTCGTCGTACTTCTGATTCGGTCATGTATGGTTGGCTATCTGTTAGTCTTCTACCCAAAGCAGATCACTCATGATATCGTCTGACAAGAAGATACCTGTGCGAGTGAGGCGAATATTGTCATCGTTTCTTTCTAATTTACCCGATTGTAGATGGGGTGATGCCATGTGTAGCGCATAGTCCAAGAAAGCTATACCAAATTCTTTTTCGATATAGTTTAGCGATGCTCCCCAATGGGTGCGTATGGTAGTAATGATATATTCGTTGTAGCGGGTAATCTGGTCCAGCTCTTCTTTCTCGAAATCGCGGTTGTCACTAAAGATTCCTGCTAGATAGTTCTCCAGCGAAGCCACATTCCATTCCCTGCTCATCCCGTCGAAAGAGTGGGCAGATGGGCCACAACCCAGGTATGATATGCCTTGCCAATATGAGGTATTGTGGCGCGAGTACATGCCAGGTTTGGCGAAATTTGAAATCTCATAATGCTCATAGCCAGCCGCACTTAGTTGTTCAATCAGCATTTCGAAGAATAGTAGACTGCTGTCTTCGTCTACCTCAGTGATTTTATGCTGTTGGCGTAGCCGATAGAGCACAGTGTCTTCCTCGTAAATCAGATGATAGGCTGAGATATGTTCTACGTTGAGGCTGATGGCTTTTTCAAGATCGGTAGTCCAGCTTTGCGGTGTCTCGCCTGGCAAACCATAAATAAGATCGATGCTGATGTTCTTGAAACCTGCTTCGCGACATCTACGCACGGCATCAATCGCTTGTGCAGCCGAATGGCGCCTTTTAAGCAAGCGCAGCGTATCGTCGTTAAACGTCTGCACCCCCATGCTGATGCGATTGAAGGGGAGTGTGGCCAATGCTGATACATACTCCTCGGTCAAATCATCGGGATTGGCTTCGAGGGTGATTTCACAGGCTGTAATAGGTCCAAAGGTATCAGTAATTGTTGCAAAGATTTTAGCAAACTGATCGGCATTGAGTTGGGATGGAGTGCCCCCACCAAAGTAAATGGTATCTATGGATTCTCCCTTCAGATAGTCTTTGCGCATCTTCAGCTCTTGGCACAGAGCATCGACAAAAACATCTGTGCGCTCGCTGCATGTGGTAGAATAAAAATCGCAATAGATACACCTTGTCTTACAAAAGGGGATATGTATATAGAGACCTGCCATTCGACAAAACTTAAAAGTTAGACCTTGAATATTTAGTTCACAGACTGCAAAGTTACATGTTTTGCTCTCAAAATACAGGATAAGTGCAAAATACTTTAACTAATCGCACTGCGTAAAACCACGCTCCCTTGGGAGGTTTGCTGACCGAGGCTGTCCAATGCACAGAATGGCTTTAAAGTGTTTGCTGCGTAGCCTTGCCTAGCCTCGTCTACTAGTGCAGTGCATTTTTTAAAGCATGGGACGAAATAATCTTGCTTTTTTATCTTAATCTTCTACAAGAAATACCTATTTATATATAGGTATAAAAGAGTGAAGAAATGATGTTTTTAGCCATTGTATAGATATGTCAAATTAAGGGTTTGGTAAACATGTTTTCTAACACGTCTATTAAGTTGTTTTTCAATTTATTAATTTATAATTTGCGCACAACTAAAGTTAATGGTGTGTGAAAACATGCTGATCTAATCATTTTAAATCTTATATATTATGAAAGTATATCAGACTAATGAAATTAAGAACATTGCCCTATTGGGAAGTTCGGGCTCTGGGAAAACCACTCTCGCCGAAGCAATGCTTTACGAGAGTGGTGTTATAAAACGTCGCGGCTCTGTAGACGCAAAAAATACTGTGAGCGATTATTTTCCTGTTGAGCAAGAGTATGGTTACTCTGTTTTTTCTACCGTTTTCCATGTCGAGTGGAATCAAAAGAAACTAAATATCATTGACTGTCCGGGTTCGGACGACTTTGTAGGCAGCACTGTTACTGCACTGAATGTGACCGACACCGCAATTCTCCTTATCAACGGCCAATACGGGGTCGAAGTCGGCACACAAAATCACTTCCGTTATACTGAAAAACTGCACAAACCCGTGATTTTCGTTGTCAATCAACTGGACAATGACAAATGCGATTACGATAACATCCTCGAGCAACTGCGAGAAGCCTATGGGCAAAAAGTTGTACCTATCCAATATCCTACCTCTACCGGACCCGGCTTCAACGCTGTGATTGATGTCCTTTTGATGAAAAAATATTCGTGGAAACCCGAAGGTGGTGCACCAATCATCGAAGAAATCCCTGCTGACGAAATGGACAAGGCCATGGAGTGGCACAAGAATCTCGTTGAATCGGCTGCTGAAAACGACGAAGGCTTGATGGAAAAATTCTTCGAGCAAGATTCGCTCAGCGAAGACGAAATGCGCGAAGGTATCCGCAAAGGCTTGGTATCACGTGGTATGTTTCCTGTATTCTGTGTCTGTGCTGGCAAGGATATGGGTGTACGCCGTCTCATGGAATTCTTGGGTAATGTAGTTCCTTTTGTGTCAGAAATGCCTAAGGTAAAGAATACTGAGGGTGTGGAAGTGGCACCTGACGTGAATGCGCCTACCTCGCTTTATTTCTTCAAAACTAGCGTTGAACCACATATCGGCGAAGTATCTTACTTCAAAGTGATGAGTGGAAAAGTGCATGAAGGCGATGACTTAGTCAATGCCGACCGCGGATCGAAGGAGCGAATTTCGCAACTATATGTTGTTGCGGGCTCTAATCGTGACAAAGTAGAAGAACTTCAGGCCGGAGATATTGGTGCCACCGTGAAGCTGAAAGATGTCAAAACAGGCAATACGCTGGACGCGAAAGATAGCCATAACAGATTTGATTTCATAAAATATCCTAATTCTAAATATACACGCGCCATCAAACCGATGAATGAGGCCGATGTTGAAAAGATGATGGTGGCACTGATCCGTATGCACGAAGAAGATCCTACATGGATCATTGAACAGTCTAAGGAGCTGAAACAGATATTGGTACACGGACAGGGAGAGTTTCACCTACGCACACTGAAATGGCGTTTGGAAAACAATGATAAACTTCAAGTGAAGTTTGATGAGCCCAAAATACCTTATCGCGAAACCATCACTAAGGCTGCTCGAGCTGATTATCGCCACAAAAAACAATCGGGCGGAGCTGGCCAGTTTGGTGAAGTACACCTCATCGTTGAGCCCTATCACGAAGGCATGACTATACCTGAGACCTATAAGTTCAATGGTCAAGAGTTTAAGATATCTATGCGTGGCAAGGAAGAGGTTCCGCTAGAATGGGGTGGTAAATTAGTCTTTATTAACAGTGTGGTGGGCGGTGCTATTGACTCTCGTTTTATGCCCGCTATCCTTAAAGGAATCATGGCACGCATGGAGCAAGGCCCACTTACGGGGTCGTATGCACGCGATGTTTTGGTTATCGTTTACGAAGGAAAAATGCACCCGGTAGACTCTAACGAAATCTCATTCATGCTGGCTGGACGCAACGCCTTCAGTGAAGCATTCAAAAATGCAGGACCTAAGATTTTGGAACCAATCTATGATGTGGAAGTGTTTGTGCCATCCGACAAGATGGGTGACGTAATGGGTGATTTACAAGGACGTAGGGCTATGATCATGGGGATGAGCAGCGAAAAAGGTTTCGAGAAACTGGAAGCTAAAGTGCCCCTCAAGGAAATGTCGTCTTACTCCACCGCATTGAGTTCTCTTACTGGTGGTAGAGCTTCATTCATAATGAAGTTCGCAGGCTACGAACTAGTACCTTCAGATGTACAAGATAAGTTAATTAAGGAGTTTGAAGCAAAGCAACAAGAAGAATAAATTATATAACGTTAAATATCAACTTAAACCGCCTTATTTGTAAAAATATGGCGGTTTTTTAATTAACAAGTCTTAATTCATTAGTCTTTTTAAATGGTTTAAACATTAATTTTTTATTAATTTTGCAAACCAAAGTGTCTGTGGGTTTGTTATAGGTGTCAGAATACATGGTATAAGATTCTAATGGGTTAATTAACAAGAATACGTAATTAAAACATGTTAACAGTGTGAGAATGTTAATTAGGGAGTGTTAATTTTGTTGCTATGAAGAAGTCAACAATATGGATATTAGGTATAGTGATGGGACTTTCGTTCGTCGGATTGCTATATTTACAAGTAGGCTATATTGAGGCGATTGTTAAGATGCGAAAAGAACAATTTGACACCTCAGTGAAGAATAGCTTATATCAGGTTTCCAAAGATGTCGAATTTGCCGAAACCGACCGTTGGTTGCGCGAGGATATCACAGAGGCAGAACGCAAGGCATTGACATCTTCTTCATCCTCGATGAGTGGTGAAGAACTGGTGCAGCAATCACAGCTGTTTACCGTGAAGACACCTGATGGACAAATTCTAAGTGCTTTCGAGCTGAATGTGATGAAGACAAAGCCATCGGAGCTGCCCAAAATGATGATTTCGAAGAAGCATGGGGGCAACACTATTCCGAAAACGTCAAAGTCGATGCTTGAGGCTGTAAAGAATAGATATATGTATCAGCGCGTATTGCTTGACGAAGTAGCGCTGCAGATGGTCTATAAAGCCAGTGATAAAACCATTGGCGAAAGGGTTCGATTCAAAGACCTGGATGACTATATTAAATCGTCTTTATTAAATAATGGTATTGAGCTGGCCTATCACTTTTCAGTGATTGACAAGGATGGTAGAGAGGTTTACCGCTGTTCGGACTACGAAAGCAAAGGCGTTGAGGATGCTTATACTCAACCATTGTTTCCCAATGACCCGCCAGCAAAGCTGAGCTTAGTGAAGTTGCATTTTCCTGGCAAGCAGGACTACATCTTCGACTCTATCAGCTTTATCATTCCTTCGATGATATTCACGCTGGTGTTGCTCATCACCTTTATCTTCACGCTCTATCTGGTATTCAGACAGAAGAAGCTAAGTGAAATGAAGAATGACTTCATCAATAACATGACACACGAGTTCAAAACACCTATCTCTACTATTTCGTTGGCTGCGCAGATGCTCAAAGATCCTGCTGTCGGGAAATCACCCAAAATGTTTCAACATATCTCTACGGTGATCAACGACGAGACTAAGCGCCTGCGTTTCCAGGTGGAAAAGGTGTTGCAGATGTCGATGTTTGACAAACAGAAAGCGACACTGAAGATGAAGGAAATTGATATGAATGAACTGATCCGAGGAGTGGTGAACACCTTTACTCTGAAGGTCGAAAAATATGACGGAAAGATCGAGTCTGAACTTCAGGCTACCGACCCATTTATACTGGCTGATGAAATGCATATCACCAATGTGATCTTCAACTTAATGGATAATGCTGTAAAGTATAAGAAGCCGGATGAAGAACTGCTGTTGGATGTGCGCACCTGGAACGAACCGGGTAGGCTGATGATTTCGATACAGGACAATGGTATAGGTATTAAGAAGGAAGACTTGAAAAAGATCTTTGAGAAATTCTACCGCGTGCATACAGGTAATCTGCACGATGTAAAAGGATTCGGATTAGGATTGGCCTACGTGAAGAAAATCATTCACGATCATAAAGGTACAATCAGAGCTGAAAGTGAATTGAATGTAGGAACTAAATTTATTATTGCATTACCTTTATTAAAAATATAAATGATATGGAAGAGAAACTGCGTATTTTATTGTGCGAGGATGATGAAAATCTTGGCATGCTATTAAGAGAATACTTACAGGCTAAGGGCTACTCTGCCGAGTTGTGCCCCGACGGCGAAGCAGGTTATAAAGCTTTTTTGAAGAATAAGTATGATTTGTGTGTATTTGATGTGATGATGCCAAAGAAAGATGGTTTCACGCTGGCACAGGAAGTAAGAGCGATCAACGCTGAAATTCCAATCATCTTCTTAACTGCAAAAACGTTGAAAGAAGATATTCTGGAAGGTTTCAAGATTGGTGCTGATGACTATATCACAAAACCATTCAGCATGGAAGAACTTACTTTCAGAATTGAAGCTATCCTGAGACGTGTTCGTGGCAAGAAAAACAAAGAAAGCAACATTTACAAAATTGGAAAGTTTACTTTCGACACTCAGAAACAAATCCTTTCGACTGACGAAAAACAAACTAAGCTGACAACAAAGGAATCAGAATTATTGGCTTTGCTTTGTGCACACGCTAACGAAATTCTGCAACGTGACTTTGCATTGAAGACTATCTGGATTGATGATAACTACTTCAATGCACGTAGTATGGATGTTTATATTACTAAACTGCGCAAGCACCTGAAAGAAGATGATTCAATTGAAATCATCAATATTCATGGTAAGGGATATAAACTGATTACTCCAGAAGCAGAGGCTTAATTGTAGAAAGGCTGGCCTGAAATAAAAACAAAAAACCCGGAACTGCTGAAAAACAATTCCGGGTTTTTTGTATCTGTATCAATCAAATCAGTCAGTGATGAACTTGTTGGTGACAATGTAGGTGATGAGTCCTACAAACATCAACGCTGCAGAGATACCCAAAAGTACATTGTCGCTGATGGCTCCTGAACATGCGTTGATTACTAAAAGTACTACTCCGATGATGATTAAGATCACTCCTAGATTCTTTACAAGGCCTTTCATGTGTGTATTTTATATAGTTATTATTTTATAAAGTCACAAATTAAAGCATTATTCTTTAACGTGCG
>CAMTPC010000016.1 GCA_947074295.1 uncultured Bacteroides sp.
AGCGAATACATGCCTATGATCGAGAGTGTGCTCCGCTTTTTTGATGAACACTATCGTCAGTTGGCTGCTCAACGTGGACGTCGTGACTTGGATGGAGAAGGAAAGCTTATCATTTATCCCGGTACGGCTTGTGAAACGTATAAGATGGCTCATAATCCTGTAACGACTATTTCTGCACTACGTTCTGTTTTAGAATCATCAGGCATCAACCCTGAGATGCTCGAACGTATTCCTCAAATAACTACACGTACGGTGAATGGAAAAGAGATGATAGCTCCTGCGCTATCATGGGAGCGTGTGAACAATATAGAGACACCGCAACTATATCCTATTTTCCCTTGGCGTAATTATGGAGTGGGGCGCCCCGATCTGGAACGTGCCATTAATACATACTCTTATGACCCCGATGCTTTGAAGTTTAGAACACACATCGGTTGGAAGCAAGATAATATCTGGGCAGCTTGTTTAGGATTGACGGACGAAGCAGTGGATTTGACCTTGAAGAAGATGGGAAATGGTCCTCATCGCTTTCCTGCCTTTTGGGGTCCTGGTTACGACTGGACTCCCGACTTGAACTGGGGTGGTAGTGGAATGATAGGTATGCAAGAGATGCTGATGCAGGAAGTAGGTGATCAGATTTTCATTTTACCCACATGGCCCACCACTTGGGATGTGCGCTTTAAGCTTCATGCTGCCCATCAAACGACAGTCGAAGTGACATTGAAAGATGGAAAAATCACGCAGCTCGATGTGTTTCCGAAAGAGCGTGAAAAAGATATAGTGAACTACCAAAACTTAGAAATAACAAAATAAAAGATACGATACATGAGAAAGATAACTGCACTATTCTTATTGATTCTGTCTGTGGCTCTTCATGCACAGCATAATATATCTATAGCGGGTTTTTACCCATTGGATAACAGTGGCCGTATGGTCTATAACTTTAATCCAGGCTGGCGTTTTCATAAAGGCGATGTTCCTGGCGCTGGCGCTAAAGAATTTGATGACTCGACTTGGGAGATCATTTCAACACCTCACACCGTGGAGTTAACTCCTGCAGAAGCGAGTGGATGCCGCAACTATCAAGGACCTGCATGGTATCGCAAGCGTTTTGTTGTACCTACCGAAACAACTGGTAAAAATGTATCTCTCCATTTTGAAGCAGCTATGGGTAAACAAGAAATCTTTCTGAATGGAGAGAAGATTCAAGAACATGTAGGAGGCTATTTGCCATTTATTGTGAACTTGGATGAATATGGAGTGCAGGCGGGAGATAGCTGCCTGATTGCCGTGATGACCGATAATAGCGATGATAGAAGTTTTCCTCCAGGAAAACGTCAATACACACTCGACTTCGCTTATCATGGTGGTATATATCGTGATGTATGGATGATCGCAAAATCACCTATTGCCATAACGGATGCTGTTGAGGCAAATACCGTTGCCGGCGGTGGTGTCTTCGTGTATTATGATAATATCAGTAAAAAGAGTGCGGATGTATTTGTGAATACTGAAGTGGCCAATAAAGAGAATGTATCACGCACAATAACAGTAGAGACAACACTAACAGATAGCACGGGAAAAGTGATTAAAAAGGTAGCAGAGAAAATCAATCTGAAACCAGGGGAAAATATAACGGCAAAACAAAAGATCGTTGTTCACAATCCACACTTGTGGTCACCACAATCGCCTTATCTTTATCACGTGGAGTCGCGTATCAAACAAGGCAATCGTGTAGTTGATGGTGGAACGACTCGCATCGGTATCCGTAAAGCTGAATTCAGGGGTAAAGATGGCTTTTGGCTTAATGATGAACCTTATGGACAGTTAGTAGGGGCCAATCGTCACCAAGATTTTGCCTATGTGGGTAATGCTTCACCTAACTCTCAACAATGGCGCGATGCAAAGCGTCTGCGTGATGCGGGTTGTACTGTTATCCGTACGGCACACTATCCTCAAGACCCATCTTTTATGAATGCTTGTGACGAACTGGGCCTCTTTGTGATTGTAGCTACTCCAGGATGGCAGTTTTGGAATAAAGACTCTATTTTCGGTGCGCGTGCCCATCAAAATACACGCGAAATCATCCGTCGTGACCGCAATCATCCCAGTGTGCTGATGTGGGAGCCGATTTTGAACGAAACACGTTTTCCTATGGAGTTCTCTATGGAGGCTTTGCAAATCACGAAAGATGAATTCCCTTATCCAGGTCGTCCAGTTGCTGCTGCCGATGTACATTCGGCTGGTGTAACCGAACATTATGATGTGGTTTATGCATGGCCAGGGGATGATGAAAAAGAAGATAAGCCCGAACAGTGTATCTTCACGCGTGAATTTGGTGAGAATGTAGATGACTGGTATGCGCACAACAACAATAATCGCGCCAGCCGCAGCTGGGGCGAGCGTCCACTTACGATACAAGCTTTGTCATTGGCTAAGAGTTACGATGAAATGTATCGCACGACGGGTCAGTTTATCGGTGGTGCACAATGGCATCCATTCGACCATCAGCGTGGATATCATCCAGACCCATACTGGGGCGGTATCTTCGATGCTTTCCGTCAGCCTAAATATGCTTATTATATGTTCCGTAGCCAAAGCCCTGCTGATTTTGAATCGACAATCGTAGAAAGTGGTCCGATGCTATTTATTGCACACGAAATGTCTCAGTTCTCTGATAAGGATGTAGTGGTATTTACCAATTGTGACTCGGTTCGTTTGTCAATGTATGATGGCACAAAATCATGGACACTTCCTGTGGTTCGCGAGGAAGGCCACATGCAAAACCCGCCAGTAGTGTTCCCTGATGTTTGGGATTTCTGGGAAGCACGCGAGTATAGCTATCTACAAAAGAACTGGCAGAAAGTGAATATGGTAGCCGAGGGCATTATCAATGGTGAAGTGGTATGTACAGAAACTAAAATGCCATCGCGCCGTAGCACTAAGCTACGACTTAGAGTAGATACCAATGGTAAACAATTACTTGCCGATGGTTCCGACTTTATCGTTGTAGTAGCCGAAGTAACAGATGATAACGGTAATGTACGTCGTCTGGCTAAAGAAAATATTGTATTCACAATAGAAGGTGAAGGTGAAATAATCGGTGACGAAAGCATTCATGCCAATCCACGTCCAGTAGAATTTGGATCGGCACCTGTATTGATCCGTTCTACTCGTCAAGCTGGAAAGATAAAGGTAAAAGCCAATGTTCAGTTTGAAGGAACGCACGCACCCACTGAAGCTGAAATTGAGTTTGAAAGTATACCATCTGATTTACCTTTCTGTTTTATTGAAGAAGAACAATCAAGAATTTCTCAAAACCGTTCTGGTGCTAATGCGACTGCCATACAGCTTACCGAAGAGGAGAAGCAAAAACTTTTGCAAGAGGTAGAACAACAGCAATCAGAATTTGGCATAGCCAACTAAATTAATCAAATCGAAATAATTTTTAAATATAGTGAGTACGTATTAAAATGCTATACGTCCTCACTATATACTTTTACGCCTTTAGGATTAACTAGAATCCAGACATGAAAAACAAGAACTGTAATAATTGTTATTTAATAATATGTTTTTTACTATCATTGCTATCTGTAGAAAACGTCATAGCATCCAACGTAGCAGCGTCGAAATCTTCTGACAATTCACAAGATTATAAAATAGCTGTATGCGATTGGATGATTTTAAAACGCCAAAAGATCGGTGTTTTCCAACTTGCCAATGAGCTGGGCTGCAATGGTATCGAGCTTGATATGGGTAGTCTTGGTACACGTGATTCGTTCGACAATAAGCTTCGTGAACAACATTTTCAACAACTTTTCAAACAAAAATCTTCTGAATACAACATTGAGATTGCTTCTATAGCGATGTCTGGTTTTTATGGACAGTCGTTCGTGGAAAGAAGTAATTATATAGCATTGGTACAAGACTGCCTTAATACAATGGAGGTGATGAATGTATCAGTCGCTTTTTTGCCATTGGGCACAGGATGTGATTTGCAGAAAAATCCAGAAGTTCGTCCCGAGCTAGTAAAAAGACTTAAGGAAATAGGTGATATGGCGGCAGCTAGAGGTAAAGTGATAGGAATTGAAACTTCGCTTTCCGCAGCAGATGAAGTGAAATTGCTCAAAGAAATAGATTCGCCAGGTATCAAAATCTACTTTAAGTTTCAGAATGCTTTAGAAAACAACAGAAACCTTTATAAAGAATTGCGCATTTTAGGCCGCGATCGAATTTGTCAAATTCATTGCACCGATACTGATGGGGTGACATTACGAAATAATGAAAGGATTGACATGCAAAAAGTCAAGAAAACATTAAATCGCATGCGGTGGACTGGTTGGCTAGTAGTGGAACGGTCGCGTGATAAAGATGATGTTCGAAATGTCAAAAAGAACTATGGAGACAATGTAGAATATCTAAAAACAGTATTTCAGAAATAATAATTTGCCATTAATATTTAATTCTATGAGTCAGAAAATAAGTAAAAATCGATTTACGCATGATACCAAAATGCGTAAATCTCTTTGTGCTGCTATGATTTTGTGCTCGTGTCTTATCGGTGCGCCAACAACAGTGATGGCGGCTGAAGATGTGACAACGATACAAACCATTAATCAGCAGATTACCGTGAAAGGTACGGTAGTCGAACCCAATGGAGAACCCGTGATTGGTGCTAGTGTGAAGGTAGAAGGTGGCTCTCTGGGTACTATCACCGATCTGGATGGTAATTTTACGCTCTCAGTACCAGTCAACGCTAAACTAATTGTATCGTTTGTGGGATACCAAACCCAAGTAGTTCATGCTAAATCGGGTACACACCTACGTATTATACTGCAGGAGGATTCTAAAGTCTTGGATGAAGTCGTAGTGGTAGGATATGGAGCTGTGAAACGTGCCAATCTTACTGGTGCCGTATCGAGTGTTAAAATGGACGAACTTGACGATATACCTGCTACAAACTTAACTTCAGTGCTAATGGGTACGATGGCAGGTGTGACTGTTGGTGAATCAACAGGTAACCCCATTGCCGATGCTTCAATAAAGATTCGTACAAGTGGATCTTGGAACTCTGAACCTCCCTTGTATGTAATTGATGGTTTCATACGTGAGGCATCAGATTTTAACTTGCTTGATGCTTCCGAAATAGATAATATCTCTGTATTGAAAGATGCTTCAGCTGCCGTTTATGGTGTGCGTGGTGCGGGTGGTGTAATATTGGTTACTACAAAGAAAGGTAGCGAAGGTAAGACTACTATCAATTACTCAGGTTCAGTCGGCTTCTCTGACGGACTTTCTATGCCCAAGATGATGTCGGCCTACCAACAAGCGTCTGCTTTAAATGATTTGTGGCGCGAAGAGGTATATAGTGGTTTGGGTGATTCGAGCAACTATAACTTCTTCTCAAACGATGAGTTAAATGATATGCAGGGTGTTGGCTATAATTGGCTAGATCAAGGATGGAAAACTGCTCTAAATACCCGTCATACATTAAACGTAAGCGGCGGATCTGATAAAGTGCGCTATTTTATTGGTGGATCTTATACTTTTGCCGATGGTAACTTCGCCGATCTTAATGCCAATCGTTTCAATGTACGTATGGGCTTGGATGTGAAATTCACACAGAATTTACGTGGTTCATTTAATATGAGCTATGCAACAAAAAGCACTTCGATGCCTTTGAATAATAAGGATAAGGAGCCTCAGTTAATGTATGGTACATTTAGTGACTTAGCTCGTATGCCACAATGGATTCCTGCTTATATTGATGGTATGCCTGTTGGTAATGGTATGGACTCATCGGATACGCATCCATTGGCTATTTTCGAAAGCGGATCTTCTAAAAAGAAACGCGATGATAACACTTCGATGAGCGCTAAGTTTGATTATGACCTGCCATGGGTAAAGGGATTGACAGTTAGTCTATCTGCTAATTATGCTCGCACTGGTGCTACTGGTCGTAATATTTATCGCCCTTATACAGTTTACAATTTTGAAAGTATCCAATATCAAAATGCCGATGGTACTTACTATGATGGTCGTTTGACTAACAACACAGTTGCTAGCACTACAACTTTGAATAACGGTCAAAGCTATTATGATAGTTCAGATTTCAGTTATTCTTATCAGATTAATCCGCAAGTAAACTATAACGTAAAGATTGGTGCCAATAACCTTTCGGCAATGTATGTATTCGAGGTAGCTGAGTCGAACTCTAATGTTTTGAGTATTACCGCACAAGATGTAGTGATTGACAATGTGAATTCGCTTCAAGGATTTAATACAAACAATTTGACAGGTACATCATCTTATCAACCTTTGTCGCGTCGTTTATCTCATATCGGTCGTGTTAACTACTCGTATGCTGATCGCTATTTGTTTGAAGGAACATTGCGCTATGAAGGGTCAACGAACTTTGCTCCGAAACACCGCTGGGGTTTATTCTATGCTCTATCAGGAAGCTGGAGAATTTCTGAAGAAGTTTGGTTTAGAGAAAATGTTCGTGGTATCGAGAACTTAAAACTACGTGCAAGTTATGGTCGTATAGGTAATGATAAGGCTGTTCTTGGACAGTGGAGACAATCTTATGGCTTTGGATCGGGTAATTTATTGTTAGGTGGTGGAAACTCTCAGACAATTCTTGAACCTAATTTAAGTGGTTTGGTAGCCTTGAACTCTACATGGGAGAAGACAGATAGTTATAACGTAGGTATTGACTTGATGTTGAATAATGGCTTCTCTTTTGAAGGAGATTATTTCTTTAAACACACATTCGATATCTTGGATGATGCTAAAAGCACCTTCCCACAATCGGCCGGTATCTCAGGAAGCACACCTCGTATCAACTACGGTGCACAAAATGCTTGGGGTTTTGAGTTTGCTTTAGGCTATAGGAAACAAATCAATCGCGATTGGTCGGTTAATGCAAAGGGTAACTTCTCTTTCTCTCGTAGTAAAGTGTTGAAGAAATATCAAAATCCTGGTATCATCGGTACATGGCAGGATGAGGAAAACCGTATTCGCGGCGGTGAAGTAGGTTATAAAGTGTGGAAGGGTGCCAATGGTAAAGGTGATGGTATGGCTCGTTCATGGCAAGATGTAAATGACTATATTGATTATTTGGCTGCGAATACTGCATCTGGTAACAAAGAAGACATTAACGTTTTGGGTTTGAGCTGGAATCAACTTCGTCCAGGTATGTTGATGTATCAAGATTTGGGAACTACTGTAAACAACCAGAGTCCTGATGGTATCATCAATTCAAGTGGTGATAACTGTATCATTAGCAAATATGATAGCGCACCCTACAATTATAGCTTTAACTTAGGTTTCAACTGGAGAGGATTATCTGTATCAGCATTGTTTACTGGACAGTTTGGTAATGATGTGGTATTTGATAAAGGATTCTATACAACCGCTTCTGGTGGTGGTCGTACAGGAGATTTCCTTTCTATCCGTTCAAATCAACTAAGTGAATGGTATGGCAACTATGCTACCTCCAATGAAGATGGTACGCTAGTTAATGCCAATGCAAAATATCCTCGTTTAGATAAGAACTCACTTCGAGGTGAACGTTCGGACTTCTGGATGCGTGATGGTCACTCATTGCGTTTGCGTTCATTGAATATTTCCTATAACCTACCAAGTGGAATGTTGGCGAAAGCTAACATCGGTTCGTGTCGTGTATTCTTTACCGCGAATAACTTATGGACAATCATCAATCCTTTCGATTATAAAGACGCTTATGTTGGATACTGGAGTGACTATCCTCAGATTCGTACATTTAACTTTGGTGTAAACATTGGATTTTAATAAAGATACAGACTTATGAAACTAAATAAAAAACTTATTGGATTGTTGTGTCTGTTGCCATTCTTTGCTGGATGTAGTGATTTTCTTGATGTACAAAACGACTCAGAGATCAGTACCAATATTTGGAATAGCGAACAGTCAGCCCAATTATATGTCAACAATATATATGTGAAGACGCTTCCTGAGTTTGGAGGTGATTATGTTTATGGAACCGCTCGACCTACGGCATGCTCGGATGAGATTGGTGGTAACTTGAATACTCTTTTGGAAGGAACAATGGGCTTTGGTGCAGTAGGTACATTCTCTGCTGACAACTATGCTGTGATTCGTTATATCAATATCGCTTTTGATGAAATGAAGGGAAGCAGCATGTCCGCATCTGCCCGAAACAATATTGAAGGACAGCTTTATTTCTTCCGTGCCTATCAGCACTGGAAAATTGTATTGAGCCATGGTGGTGTGCCTTACATGAAAGATGTAGTAGGCTATACTACTGACGAAGAACTGAAAAATGCAAAACGTGATAAGACTTCTGATTGTATCCGCTACATCAAAGAAGACTTAGAAATGGCTATGGAAATGCTTCCTGCTAAATGGAGTGATGCACAATGGGGGTTGATGACTCGTTCGGCTGCTGCTGCAATGCTTGGTCGTATCTTGGTGTACTATGCTAGTCCACAGTTCACACCTGATCAAGGTACACAAACTGCTCGTGACCGCTGGAAAGATGCTTATGATGCCAATAAGCGTGCTATGGATATTTGTGCTCAAGATGGTTTCAAACTACTTGATTGTACTACTGCCGTAACTACGCAGTGGCCTGCTAATACAGATATCAATAAGATTTTCTTTGAAAGTGGTTATGCCAACACGGAAGCATTGATGATAACTGTATATGATGGATCTAAAAAATATCACGGTTATGAAAACAGTGTACGCCCTGGTGGTCAAACAGGTAATACCACATCACGTCCATCTAATATGCCAAGTTTGCCATTGGTGATGGCTTTCCCTAATGCAGATGGTACTCAATATACGAAAGCGGCAAATAACCTTTACTATTGGGAAAACCGTGATCCACGTTTCTATTCTACAATTGTATATAATGGTTGTTATTTCCCTTATAAAGGCAATTCATCTTACAGACAATGGACTTACACGAATGGCGACCCTTCAGGTAATGCAACTACATCGACAGGTTACTATTGCCGAAAGATGTTGAATGGCACTTTGGAAGATTTTACTAAGACCAACACGAACTGGATTGAAATACGTTATGCTGAGGTGTTACTAAATATGGCAGAGGCAGCTCTTGAAACTGGTGATGAGGCTACTATGTACGATTGTTTGGGACAGCTGCGTCAACGTGCTGGTATTCCTGTAGGTGATTATCATTATGGACTTAAGGATCCAGCTAGAACATTTAGTAATCTAGAATTACTGATGAATGAACGCTTCATTGAAATGGCTTTCGAAGGTAAGCGTTTTTATGATCTTCGCCGTCGCAATATGTTTGCCAATGATCTAGGTGAGAACACAAAAATGATCAATGGTGAGAAAAAAGTTACATGGGCTATAAAGTATCAATTAAAATTGGGTCAAAATGCCAATACCTTTGCAGGCATACGTGAGGGTTTGTCAATGACAGAAGTTACTAGCTATATGCGTGCTTCTCAAGGTACAGCTACTGATGTAGCAGCAGTTATCAATTACCAGTGTGTTACTACTGAAGATGAACTTAGAAACACAACAACAGGTAATTATAATTTCTTTGATGTCACGGATGGTATCTTGACTCGTAGTCCAGGTATATTGCAAACGATGGGCTGGTCATATGATACAGATAAGGGGTGTTTCAATCCGTTTGAATAAATAGCCTATTCTGTTTACTGAATATCTTGAGGGTAGAAGAATTGCTAATCGGTTCTTCTACCCTTTTTTGTACCCGAGAATATATTTATAAAAAAAAGACGAATTTGTAGAATAATATGAGTACAAAATAAAAAGTCATTCGTCACTTAAAGTGAAAGGAAAAATAATATTAATCTTAAACATACGCATGAAAAAGTATATACTACTATTTTGGGCCCTTTTTGCCTTTATGGGGGAAATGGCTGCGCAGCAACCCATTGTCTATGTGGTTGCAGCCGATAATACCGGCGATTTTACTACAGTGCAATCGGCTATAGACGCATGTCCCGAAAGCTCAACACAGCGCTGTATAATCTTTATAAAAAATGGCATTTACAAGGAAATGGTAAATGTACCTTCCGAAAAACTAATCAGCATTGTAGGAGAGAATAAAGAAAAAGTTCTCATTACTTTTGATCGTGATCGTGGTGCTAACAGTGAATATACTGATTTTAGAGATATTACTACCTGTCAGTTTTATGGTAAAGATATGTATATCGAAGGTATTACCATCGAAAACTCTTCGGGCAATGTAGGACAGGCTGAAGCACACTATGTAAGTGGTGATCGTCAAACCTACAAAGATTGTCGTTTCTTGGGATATCAGGATACACAACGTACAAATAATGGATCACGAGCATATTTCAAGAATTGTTTCATCGAAGGTGCCACAGATTTTATCTTTGGTTCTGGAATGATGTATTATGATCAATGCATCATCAACTGTGTTAAAGGTGGTGGATATGTAACTGCACCAGCCGAATATGCATTTGCTTTAAGTAGAACAAATAACTCTACTGGGCGTGTTTTACGTGTTACATATATCTTCCGCGATTGTGATATCACTGCCGATCCTGGCGTTAGTGATGGAGCATACACCTTAGGTCGTCCATGGAAAGATTACTCAGGCGTATACTATCTGAATTGTAAGATGGGTAGTCATATCAATAAAGCTGGTTGGTCTGCATGGAGTGAAAGTGCTACTAACTCAGCTTGTTTTAGCGAATATGGTAGTCGCGACTTGGCTGGCAATGTATTGGATATTTCCAACCGTGTGGATTGGAGTTTTCAATTGGCGCAAGCTGATGCTGAGATGTTTACTCCAGAGTATGCTTTCAGTAAAGCAAACACAACTACCTTATTTGATCCTATTTCTCTTTGTGCTCCAGTTCAAGCACCCAAATATGTGGAGCTTTCTGGCAATGAATTGTCATGGGTACCTGTGAACAATGCTGTTGCTTATGCTATTTTTAAGAACGGCAATTTCTTGACATTCGTGACAGACAATCATTATGTAGTTTCTGATGTCAATGGGCGTTATACAATAAAAGCAATGGCCGAACATGGTGCATTGAGTATGGCTGTACGTGCGGAAAATATTGATGAAATGACATTGAAAGCATTCCCATCTGCTGAGGGCTTTGGCAAACTAGCTACAGGTGGCCGTGGAGGAAATGTAGTTACTGTAACTAATCTAGAAGATGATGAGACAGGCTCTATTCCAGGTTCATTGCGTTGGGCTTTGAATCAATATTCAAGTGATTTCACGGTAGTATTTGCTGTGTCGGGTCGTATTGAACTTGTTGCTCCTTTGAAAGTGCAAAAGAAAAACTTCACAATTGCAGGGCAGACTGCTCCTGGCGATGGTATTTGCATCACTAAGAACAAAGCAAACTTTGGTGGTTCAAGTAATTTTATCATTCGTCACATCCGTTTCCGTATTGGGGATAAAGATGCTGCCGGCGAAATAGTTCCTGAGAATGCTTTCGGAGCAGAGAATGCAGAAAATTTCATTATTGACCACTGTACTTTTGGCTGGTCTGTTGAGGAGAATATGAATACGTTCGATACTCATTTTCACACGGTGCAATGGTGTATCATACATGAGGGATTGTATGATGCTGGTCACTCGAAAGGAGCTCGTGGATATGCTTGTCAATGGGGTGGCTCATCAGCTACTTACCATCACAATCTTTTGGCAAACAACTCTTCGCGTTCTCCTCGCTTTAATGGCTCTCGTGGAGGCACAGTTGGTCAAGATTTGAGCGTTTTCATTGAATATATCAATAATGTCAATTATAACTGGGGACGTCGAAACTCTTGTTATGGTGGTGAAAATACATCTGAAAACAAGCGTTTCTTCGGTCATGAAGCCAACTTTGTGAATAACTACTACAAGCCAGGTCCAGCTACTCCAACCTCAACATTGATTTTCTTTAGTCAGTCGTTGGCTCGCGACGGTGTAACCTCTCTTGGCCCTTCTCAATGGTATTTTAATGGTAATGTCATGGAAGGTTCTGCAAGTGTGACGGAGGATAATTGGAAAGGGTTTGAAAATGGCACTTCTTATGACATTAATACAATTCGTGTTGATACTTTGATTCAACCTCTTGGTACGATGGACCATTCACGCTATCATTATGATTGGAATCAATATTCTTATAAGAATTTCGAAACGGCTGAAGAAGCCTATGAATCTGTATTGTCTGGAGCTGGTGCATGGCCACGCGACCTCATTGATGCGCGCGTGGTGAAAAACGTACGTCAAGGTACTGCACCTTTCGGTAATAATGGTATTATCGATCTACCTTCACAGGCAGAAGGTAATATTGCTTATGATACATACAATAGAGTCGTAGATGCAGATGGTGATGGTATGGATGATGCATGGGAATTGGCTAATGGACTAGATCCTGAAGATCCAGAAGATAGAAATAAGACTAACGATTTGGGATACACCGCTTTAGAAATCTATTTGAACAGTTTAGTAGGCGAGAATATTAAGCACACATTTATTTCTACCGGAATTCAAAATAACACGATTGAAAAGAATGCTTTGGAATTGGTATCGTCTTTCGTTACAGACCAGTTGGAAATTATTGGCGGCGATAATCTGGATGGCGCATTTATCTATAGCGTGACTGGTCAAAAGATGGGATCAGAAAGATTCCATGGTCGATATACTATTGATGTTTCACATTTACCTTCTGGCTATTACTTATTGATCGTTTACACCACAACTGGTGAGTCCAAGACTGCGAAGTTTATAAAAAAATAAAAAATAGAAAGTGTTTTGCTTTGTTTTGCGCTGACTTTAAGAGTACAACAAAGCAAACACTTCGTCTGAATTTATATAACTGTAATTTATTAACTGTAAAATGTAATTTATGAAAAGTATTACTAAATCTATTTTCGTAGGTGCAGCCGCTCTTATGGCATTTTCTATCGATGCATCTGCACAGTGTGCTAGCTATACCTATTATCCTATTGGACAGGCTATTGGTTGGGAGTCTTCTAACAACTATCTGATTCTTGATTTGGATGCTGAGAAATTGACTGATCCTTCATTCCCTCGTACTGGTGCTGATGATGGTAAGTCAGATAATCTGAACTATACAGGTGGTCCTGATAATACTACTAAAGCTCCTGTAGGTTCTGGAAATATAACCTTGCCTCTTATGGATTTTGTTGCTGGCACAGGATATGTTGAATCAGGACATCACTATAATGTCGGATATGTGAATTGTGTTTTCGCTCCTGATCATTATGGTAGTGCTTATACAAAAGTAGAAGACTGGGGTGAAGAGCCATCAGGCAAGAACGATGCTTGTACTAAAAACGATAATTCAAGCTTAATTGGCAATGTATATGCTAAAAAAGGGTTTATAGAACTTAGCCGTCAAGTTGCTCCAACCGATCAGCCTATTAATGCGCTTTGTGGATATATTCAGTTGGATAATCTTCATGGTGTAGAAAAGATACAGTGGTCTTACTCTAGTACAAGTTGGAAGCGTGGTGTGATTTGTGAAGTTAGATACGGTGGAGAAGGAGAAGAATGGTTGCCTTCACGTATAATGCCAAGTGATGTGAATAACTATTCCATTTTCTCAGAACAGGGTTATGAATTTGAAGAACTGATTGGTGCTGACGATCCAGAGGTATATGAAGTACCTGTTTCAGTGCGTTTCCGTATTTTCGATTGCGATACATTGACTTTCGCTCACGAGTACGAAATGGATGCTTCTGAAAGATCTCCAGAATATTACTATAAGCAAACTAGCAGTTTGCAAGTAGCTCGTATCCATCAAATCAAAGTGTTTTCAGCTTTGAAGGGTTCCGAAATGGCGGCTTATCTTGATGCTACAGGTATCGAAAATCAAGTAATCAATTCATTCGAAGTAAACAAGTTGGGTAATGTAGTAACTACAACAACTGAATGTGAGATTGAGCTTTACAACCTTGATGGGCAGCTTCTGAAGAAAGAACGTGGCACAAGCCTTGATACATGGGGATTACCTAGAAATGTATACATCGTAAAAGCAAGATCATTAAACAATGGCGATACTCAGAACGTGAAAATGCCATTAGGACTATAAAGATATTTATTATAACAATGTAAAATAATCCCCATTGGTCTAACTCTATTGGCCAATGGGGATTTTTTATGTAAATCTCGATGAGGTGTTGATTACAAAGTTTGTTGCTGTTCGTCTTTATATAAGTACTTTTAAAAATAATCTATTGAAAACTGTAATGAAGAAGAGATTAGCTGTCGCAGCTTCTACTGCTCTATTTTTTGTGCCCGCTGTGATGGCACAATACCCTAACCTGACCCCTGAGGCCAAAGAAGAATACAAAACAATGATGACGCTGGAGAAGCAGCGCTCTGAAGAAGCATGGCAAAAAGCATTGCCAATAGTAATAAAAGAAGCCGAAGAGGGGCGTCCTTATATACCTTGGGCGTCGCGCCCCTACGATTTACCTCAGGCCAAAATACCATCTTTTCCAGGTGCTGAAGGTGGTGGAATGTATAGCTTTGGTGGACGCGGTGGGCAAGTGATCACTGTGACCAATCTCAATGATCGTGGGCCTGGGTCTTTTCGTGAAGCTTGTGAGACAGGCGGAGCCCGTATCATTGTTTTTAATGTAGCCGGTATCATCCGTCTTGAATCTCCTATTATAGTGCGTGCACCCTATGTGACGATAGCTGGACAGACTGCACCAGGTGATGGTGTATGTATTGCAGGCGAGTCTTTCTGGGTGGATACGCATGATGTAGTGGTGCGTCATATGCGCTTCCGTCGCGGCGAAACCAAAGTGTCGCATCGTGATGACTGTTTTGGCGGCAATCCCATCGGAAATATTATGATAGACCATTGTTCCACCACGTGGGGTTTGGATGAGAATATCTCATTCTATCGCCACATGTACAGTCCTGGTGAAGGTTACAATGATGAAAAGTTGGCTACTGTGAATGTAACTATCCAAAATACCATCTCTGCTCAAGCTCTCGATACCTATAACCATGCTTTTGGAAGCACACTTGGTGGAGAGAATTGCGCTTTTATGCGCAATCTATGGGCTAGTAACTCTGGTCGTAATCCATCTATCGGATGGTTTGGTATTTTCAATTTTGTGAACAACGTAGTCTATAATTGGGTACATCGTTCGTCAGATGGTGGTGATTATCGTGCCATGTTCAATATGGTCAATAATTACTATAAGCCAGGCCCGCTCACTCCAAAGGATCAGCCTGTGGGGCATCGAATCCTCAAACCTGAAGCCGGAAGAAGTAAACTCAACTATAAAGTTTATGGTCGTGTTTATGCTGACGGAAATGTGATGGAAGGTTATCCAGAAATCACAGCCGATAATTGGAATGGTGGCATACAAATCGAGGGTCAGCCCAATACGGATGGTTATACCGCACAGATGCGTAGCTATGAGCCTTTCTTGATGCCATATATGCGAATCATGTCTGCCAATGATGCTTATGATTACGTGTTGAAGAATGTTGGGGCTACTATTCCATCTCGTGATATTGTGGACCAGCGTATCGTGGATGAGGTTAGGACTGGTCAAGCCTATTATGTGAAAAATCTACCAAAGGATGCGCATGGTGATGTAGCTGGTCTAGCTGATAAATCGAAAAATGAAGATGGCCATTTCAAATATCGCCGTTTGCCTAAAGATTCCTATAAATATGGCATTATCACTGATATTCGTCAAGTAGGTGGTTATCCCGAATATAAAGGCACCCCCTATATAGATACAGATGGAGATGGCATGCCTGATGAGTGGGAAATAGCTAATGGACTTAATCCTAATGACCCGTCAGACGCTAATGGCGACTGTACTGGTGATGGCTACACCAACATTGAGAAGTATATCAATGGTATTAGCACAAAAAACCGTGTCGATTGGACCGATTTGAAAAACAACTATGATACTTTGTCTGAAAAGGGAAAGTTAATGTAAATCACTAAGTTATTAATGGCTTGTTGAGTAAGGCTATTCACAGCGGTGAGTACGCCTTGCCAGCATACCGATTAAGGCTACTCGGAATGTCGAGCACGCTTTATAGCTCTACCATGTCATGGCTTATCCTTTTTTTATCTCGAATAAGCCTTCTTTTCTTTAAATAAATTTGAATAATCCCTCCCTAATATTTTTTAGTATGAATACTCTACCCAGTTATAAATATCTCTTCTTAGCATTCCTGTTATCATTTTCTACATTATCCATACAAGCTGTCGAACTAGATTCTATTAATCGTGATGCCGAATATGTTTCAGCTATCCTGAAGCGTTCACAAAAGATCGTGGATGGGATGAATATCCAAGAAAAACAAGTGTATAATGAGGTTGTAACAATATTAGCCAACAGGTACTTTCAGTTAAATGATATATACCAGTCGCGTGACAGCAAGATAATAAAGGCAAAAGAAGAATTGACAGGTGAAGCCAAAGATATGGCTATTCATTCAGCTCGATCTGAAGCTGACGCAGCGCTTTATCGTTCACATTTTGCTTTTCCTGCTGCTTTGTCGCTCTATCTTGACAATGAACAGATTGATTTTATAAAAGACGGTATGACTTTCAATGTGGTCAGTGTCACTTATACAGCTTATCAAGATATGATACCAACACTCACAGAAGAAGAAAAAGCACAAATGTATGTATGGCTTGTGGAGGCTCGCGAATTTGCAATGGATGCCGAAAGTTCTAACAAGAAACACGAAACATTCAAAAAATACAAAGGTAGAATCAATAATTACCTATCGGCGCGGGGCTATGATTTGACACAAGAACGCGAAGCATGGGCAAAAAGGGTTGCTGCACGTGGCGAAACTTTATAATGAGCAGGCTTTTATTTCCAATTTTGCAAAATCATAAAAAAATAATATAAAAAATAGTGTATTTCAGTGAGTACACTATTTTGAAGGCTTCGTCTTGTTTATATCTCTTATATGAATATTTTGTTAAATTAAAATTTAATGTATGAAAAAACAATTTTTACTCTTGGCTGCATTTTGCAGCGTTTCGTTCGTATCTGTAAATGCACAGATGCAATACAATAAAGTAGATGCCAATATAGGTTTTACTGGTCAAGAAGCCTTGGAAAATGGTAATTATCGTATGACACATACTTTCAACCTTTCTGAAGGTTGGAAAGAATCCAAAAAACCAGTAACCGAGAAACTTTCTTCTTCAAACGGTAAAGGTATCTATGGTATGGCTATTACTACAGAAGGTATAGGGAGCAATGTAGCACAATGGATCAATAATGGTAAAACACAAAACTCAGGCAGCAATTTGGCTGCAATTTGGGTGCCATCAGCTAGTGAATTGCGCGACTCACTTTCGAAAGATCCAAATGCTTTGAATCATGAATATTGGAAGCAAGCTAACTGTCTTTGGGATGTACCCGGAACAAACGGTGCCGATCAGGCCTTCACAGTGTGGCCAGGTATGGCAAAAAGAACCATCATTGGCTTCCAAGTGAAAGCACAAGATTTAATGGCGGGCCTTGTTTCTGATATTGAGTTTGAACTTCTTACTCTCGATCCAGGAAATACTGGTGTTGCAAGTACATACAAAATGATTGTTGACTTGAGCAAACAACCTGCTTTCCCATGGTTTAATGCAACTTATAATGGCACAGGTGAGGATGTAGAGTTACTTGATAGAATCTCGGAGGCTTCTATCGCTGATATAAATGCCGAATTAGGATCAAAAATGTATGTAAAAGACAATGTATATGTTTCATCATTGGATGGCGATTTGAATCGTGTGAAAATCAATGTAGCAGAAGCTGTGGGTTTGTCTATGACTGATCTACGTGGAAAGAAAGTAATGGTAACACTCTATACTACTACTTCAGGTACAGCTGTTCAGCCAGGAATGTACGAACCAATCGTGGGTGTAGATAATGTAACTACTGAATATGGTACTGCTTCTTGGGTAGAGCCTGCTGTTGAAAACAATGGTCGCGAAGCATTGGCTACCACTGCTAATTATGGTGAAGAAACACCGATTACTTTCACTTTGAAAGGCAAAAATCGTTTCTCTGATCTTTCTATCGTAAGTGATGGAGAGAATAAGGCAAATACTGCATTCTACTTCAAGTCTGAAGGTTGTGTAATGGCGAAAGACGCAGAAGGTAACTATACAGTGCCAGTAGATTACACTTATACTCCTTCGGATGGTGAGTCGGCTCTTAGCATTGTGGTTCCAGCTGCAGCAAATGGTGAAGCAGTGGATGATGATTTGCAAGTTACATTGTTTGCAAACTTCGCAAAAGGCAACAGAACATATAGTTTAGAAATTAATAATGGCGCTCGTTTCTGGTTAGATCTTACTGTAACAGGACAAGAAAAACCAACATCAATTGAAAGTGCTGAAGTTAAGGCTTTCGAAGTATCAGTAGCAAACGGACAGATCTTTGTTAGCAATGCTGTGGAAAATGTAGCTCTTTATGATGCAACAAGTGGTCAGTTAATCAGAAATGTAAGTGCTGAAGCTGCTTCTAAAGGTATATCTGTAGCTAATGCAATCTATTTAGTAAAAGTAGGTGAAGAAGTAGAAAAAGTAATTGTAAAATAACGACTGTTAGTTTAATTAAGGGATAGTTAGTCCATTTTTTTTCAAGGCAGCTTTCGGCATAGACTGAGAGCTGCCTTTTTCGTATATAGGCTAGGTATATGTGGGGTGATGGTCTGCTACGATGTTGGATATTATGAACGTTGTTACTGCTACGATTGATAGGGGTGTATTTTTTTTGTCCGATTAAGTTTTTAATAATCAGCTATTCTGCTATTTTTGTGTAAATCTTGTAATATCAGAAAGCTATGAAAAATGCTCTCCTTTACACTTGTTTTAGACAATATTCTTAAGTGAGAAATATTGATGATATTGTAATGGGCTGATAATTACGGATATATAGATGAGTAATCTAACTGCATTGACTGATTGATATTTATATATTTTTACGTATGAAGAAATTGACCGTACTCCTTTTTGCTATACTGTTATCGATAACAGCTTACTGCTTCAATGCCAATATGATAGTAGAGCACTATTCGGTCGATGACGGCTTGCCCAATAATGTTGTAAATTGTTCTTTAAAAGATAAGGATGGATTTCTATGGTTTGGTACATGGTATGGGCTTTGTCGTTTCGATGGCGTAAAGTTTCGTACATACAATAAATTAGAGGATGAAGAATCAGCTCTACCTCCGCGAAAAATTCAAAGAATTGTCGAAGATAAAAATGGCTATATCTGGGTGAAAACCATAGATAGAAAGCTCTATGTCTTTAATAAAGAGAAAGAGACTTTCCACGCTGTGTTCGATGATATGAAAAACTATTCTGAAAATATTCAGGTCATCAAGCTCCAATCGACATTTGATGGGGATATATTGCTTCTCACCCGTGATAAGAATCTATTATTGGCACAGACAAACGAGGTGGGTAGTGTATCGATAAAACTCATTTTTGATTCGAAAGATGAAGTATCGCCTAGTACATATCGCATGAAAAACAATGTTTTAAGCGAGACGCGTGAGTATATATCATGGGTAGGTGTGGATTATAAAGTCTTGGCATTCAAGAAAGGCGAGTCATTGGCAGAGCGACCTGCCAATTATATCTTAAATAAGATGAATGTGACAAGCGATGCCAATTTTACATCAGTCTATGCTGACGGAAAAAAGATGTGGGTAGGCGAAAATACGGGTATATTCTACTCCATAGATACACAAACTGGATCGGTGGATAAGTTTGTGCTTTCGGAGCTTAGAGGTAGTATCACTAGCTTGATGGTGACTCCTACGGGCTATGTTTATTTAGCACTGGCCAATAATGGCATTTATGAATATGACCTTAAAGAGCGTGTTCTTCAGAAGATCAATATCGATATCGACGATAGGCTAGTGGCCAATATCTATATGGATAAATATGATAAGATGTGGTTTCATGAGAATGAGAAAGCCATTGTCTATTACGATCCACAAAATAGAATCACAAAACGTTATCCCTTTAGTATCACTGGAAAAATAGGCCTTTTTCATGTCGAGGATGTTGGTGAAAGAGGATTATTTTTCTTATCATCTACAGGCGAAGCGTGGATGTTTGATCGCGAAAATCTGAAAATGATCAAGATCAATGAAATCAAACAGATAGCAAATGCCGAAACAGAGCAGAGATTTTTCCATCTATTCCAAGATGGCGATGGTGGTATCTGGTTTTCATCGGCTACTCAAGGCGTGTATCAGTTAAATTTCCCGC
This sequence comes from uncultured Bacteroides sp., assembly GCA_947074295.1. Lineage (GTDB taxonomy): Bacteria > Bacteroidota > Bacteroidia > Bacteroidales > Bacteroidaceae > Bacteroides. The sequence continues at coordinate 20,292 of CAMTPC010000016.1, forward strand.
GTAAGCAGTTTCGACTATTTGTTCCTCCTTTGCAGAATGTATCCCAACTGAATGAAGACTTAGGAATCAGAGCTTTGTATCAGGCCGAAAATGGTGATTTATGGGTTGGGACACGCAGTAAATACATTTATAAGCTAGACAAGGATGCCAATGTAAAACAGGTTTTTACGCCGGACACACACAATACGGGTGCCATCTATCATATCATGGAAGATCGCAAAGGCAATATGTGGTTTGCAACTAAAGGAAATGGGCTTATACGTGCCACGCCCGACCCTAAAGCAAAGGATGGTTATCGTTTCGAGCATTTTAAGCATAATATGAATAATCCTACAACTATCAGCGGCAATGATGTTTATTATGCCTTCCAAGATAGTAGGGAACGTATTTGGGTGGGTTTGCTCGATGGAGGTTTAAATTTACTTGTAGAGGAAAATGGAAAAGTAAGTTTCCAGAATATAAACAATGGATTCAAAAACTATCCAGGCTATGGTCTGTATATGGAGGTGCGAAATATATTGGAGGACGAAAAAGGACGTATCTGGGTAGGGACTATGGATGGACTGATGTCGTTTGATAGTAATTTCGACACGGTAGATCAGATTAAATTTGAGACATACAGACAGAAAAACAGAAGAAGTTTTATCGACAGTGATGTATATACACTTTTCAAAGACAGCTACTCGCAAATATGGGTGTCTATGTTTGGAGGTGGGTTAAGCAAGCTAGTTGGGTATAATGTAGAAACGCATATGCCTGAATTTAAGTCGTTTGGATTGCGCGAGGGCTTGAACAATGATGTAATCATGTCGATGGTCGAAGATAATAATGATCATATTTGGTTTGCTACGGAGAATGGCTTATCGCACTATGACTTGAATAACGAACGGATTAGAAACTTTGATAAGTATGATGGTTTTCCCGCTGTGGTCAACGAAGATAATGCTGCAATATTGACACAGGATGGAGATATCTGGATCGGGTGCAAGGAGGGTGTCTTGATTTTTACACCCGACAAACTGGAAAGCCAGCGCAAGAAATATGAAACATTCATAGTAGGTTGCCAAATATCCAATATTGATATACAAAACTTCACCGAAAAACCGATCATCACTAAAGCTATCCCCTATGTGGATGCAATAGTGCTGAAGCACAATCAATCTATGTTTACCTTTGAGTTTGCAGCGCTCAACTTCAGTAATCAAAATAGAGTGTCTTATAAATATATACTTGAAGGCTATGAGAAAGAATGGCATTATAACGGCAAAAACCGTATTGCCTCATACACTAATGTGCCTCCTGGGAAATATACATTTATAGTACAAACCATAGATGAGGCCAATCCAGACCTGATATCTTCGCGTGCCATGACTGTGACTATCTTGCCTCCTTGGTGGGCAAGTCCTTGGGCTTATGTTGTTTATACCATTCTTATAATTATAATTCTTGCTTTGGTCGTGAAATTCTCTCTCTTCATGATAAAGGTGAAGAATGATGTTTATATCGAACAAAAACTATCGGAGCTGAAGATTAAGTTCTTTACCAATATTTCGCACGAACTACGTACTCCTTTGACACTTATCACTGGCCCTATTCAAGAATTGAAGGAGAAAGAGAATCTGACAGAAAAAGGAAAGCAGTACGTAGACTTGATGGAACGCAATATCATGCAAATGGTGCAATTGGTGAATCAGATTCTGGATTTCAGGAAAATACAGAATGGTAAGATGCGACTGCATGTATCATTGATTGATTTTAATGAACTTTTGGCTTCCTTCGAAAAGGAGTTTCGTGTGTTGGCCAATGAAAACGAAATCAGTTTTCAGTTCCAATTGCCCGAAGAGGGGATCAAAGTGTGGGCGGATAAAGAAAAAATCGGTATTGTGGTACGCAATATCTTGTCGAATGCCTTTAAATTCACATCTTCTGGAGGAAGTGTGTTTGTGTCGGTAGGATTGAATGATGATAGCTCTCGTTGTATCATCCGAATCGAAGACGATGGTGTGGGAATACCTCAAAATAAGCTTCCTGAAATATTTGATCGTTTCGCACAAGCTGATAATGCACGCAATAGCTACTATCAAGGGTCGGGTATCGGACTGGCTCTTTCAAAAGAGATCATCAATCTGCATCATGGACAATTGTATGTAGAAAGTACAGAGGGCAATGGTTCTACATTCGTGATAGAGCTGCAGATGAATAAAGAACATTATAGATCGTCGGATGTGGATTTCTATATGGGCGAGAATAGTGAAGAAGAGATTACCACTAATGAGGCAATGGAAAACACCGATTCCGAACTGTTAGAGGATGATATTACTCCCGACTCATCTTTACCCAATCTATTGATCGTGGAGGACAATAAAGATCTATGCAATATGCTTAAATTGCAGTTGGAGGACCATTTTAATATCTATACGGCCAATGATGGGGCTGAAGGATTGAAAAAAATACATCTGCATCATCCCGATATTGTGGTGACAGACCAAATGATGCCTAACATGGATGGACTTGATATGCTGAAACGAATAAGAAATGATTTCCAAATCAGTCATATACCCGTAATTATTTTGACGGCTAAGGGCAACGATGAGGCAAAGACAAAGGCGATCACTATGGGAGCCAATGCCTATATCATAAAGCCTTTCAGCAAAGATTATCTAATGGCAAGGGTGGAACAATTGCTTAATGAGCGCAAGCATTTTCAAGAACGCGTGTGGAAATCCAATCATGAAGTGGCTGAAGCAGAAAGCGCAGAAGATCATTATGAGCAATTCTTGGTGAAGAAAGATGTGCAGTTTATTGAAAAGATTCACCAAGTGATAGAAGGAAATCTGGAAAACAGTGACTTTAATATAGATACCATAGCATCGACTATCGGTCTTAGTCGTTCGGCATTTTTCAAGAAACTCAAAGGATTGACAGGCTTTGCACCTGTAGACTTGGTGAAAGAGATTCGTTTGAACAAATCTATTGATCTGATAAAGAACTCCGATATGACGATATCCGAGATTGCTTTCGCAGTGGGTTTCAAAGATTCGGGTTACTTTAGTAAATGTTTCCGAAAGAAATATAACCAGTCGCCACGCGAATATATGAATGAGTGGAGAAAAGTAAAATAAAATAGATTACAAATCACTTTTCCATTCGTCTTTCAAAGAAAGTATGTTTTTAATAAAAGACGATAACCAATGAATACTATTCAAAAAGTGATGATCGCAGCTTTTTTTGCTGCCACAGCACAAACTATTTCGGCACAATATCCTACGATACCCGACTCAGTGAAGTCGAGAGGTAAAATGCAGGAAGCTGAGTTTGAACGAAAATCAGATGAGGCATGGGAAAAGGCACTTCCTATAGTCTTGGATGAGGCTTTGAAGGGAAGACCCTATAAACCGTGGGCTTCTAAACCTGAAGATTTGATTCAAGCCAATATCCCGGCATTTCCTGGAGCGGAAGGTGGGGGCGCTTATACACCTGGTGGACGTGGCGGAAAAGTGCTAGTAGTGACTTCGCTCGAGGATAGTGGACCAGGTACGCTACGCGAAGCTTGTGAAACAGGAGGGGCGCGCATTGTCGTGTTCAATGTAGCGGGTGTGATCAATCTAAAAAGCCCAATAAATATTCGTGCTCCCTATATCACTATCGCTGGTCAGACGGCTCCAGGTGACGGTGTTTGTGTGACAGGAGAATCATTCCTATTAGATACACACGATATTGTGATTCGCCACATGCGTTTTCGCCGTGGTGCGGTAGATGTAGCTTTCCGCGATGATGCTTTGGGCGGTAATTGTGTGGGTAATGTGATATTGGATCACTGCTCGGCAAGCTGGGGTCTAGACGAAGTGATGTCTATCTATCGACATGTATATGATCGTGATTCTACAGGGCGTGGCTTGAAACTTCCTACTGTGAATGTGACTATCCAAAATTCTATCTTCTCGGAAGGACTAGATACCTATAATCATGCTTTTGGCGCAACTATAGGTGGGCATAACAGTATGTTTGCTCGTAACCTTTTTGCCTCTAATATCAGTCGTAATTGTTCCATCGGTATGGATGGAGATTTCAACTTGGTGAACAATGTGACTTATAATTGGTGGAATCGCTCTGTGGATGGTGGTGATGAGAATAGCCGCTTGAATATCATTAACAACTACTACAAACCGGGTCCTGTAACTCCTGTGGACAAACCTATCGCTCATCGTATAGTTAAGCCTGAAGCTAGTCGCGATAAGAATAAACCCGATGTTTTCGGTAAGGCTTATGTGGATGGAAATATTGTTGTAGGCAACGAACGCGTGACAAAGAATAACTGGGATGGGGGAGTACAGGTATATAATGAACCCAATGCAGATCGTTTTATGGACCAAATAAAGATGGATCAACCTTTTGATATGCCTCATGTGACTATAATGGACGCAAAAACAGCCTATAATTTTGTGATGGATAATGTAGGTGCCAACTTCCCGAAACGTGATGCAGTGGATGCACGTGTGATAAAGACAGTACGCACGGGTAAGGCTATCTATTCTGCAGATGCCCAACCTTATGAAACTCCTTATGTGAAACGCCGATTACCGGCTGATTCATACAAACTGGGTATTATTACTCATATCGATCAAGTAGGTGGTTTGCCCGAATACAATGGAGCACCTTATGCGGATACTGATGGCGATGGTATGCCTGATGCATGGGAAATAAAATATGGTCTTAATCCAAATGATCCTTCAGATGCTATTCTTGATATGAATGGAGATGGCTATACAAACATAGAAAAATATATTAATGGTATAGATCCTACTATAAAAGTGGATTGGACAGATGTGAATAATAATCATGATACATTGGCAAAGCGCAAAAGCTTGCTTCAATAAATATTCTGAATGAATAGAAGAATGAGAAATAAAATAGGCTTGATAGCCTTATTAAGTCTAGGGTTTGTGCATGGATTTGCACAAACCCTAGCTTTAGAGGTGAAGAATGATTCTATAATCTATAATAGGGATGAGAAAGGTAATCAAGTAATTGACTTCTCTTATTGTGGTTATAGAAGTTCTGATGTGGATATACCCACCGTAAAGAATATGGTGGAGGTATCTTGGCAAGAAGGCGATAACTCGGCACGAATTCAGAAAGCGATTGACTATGTGTCGTCTTTAAAACTACAGAAAGATGGTTTTAGAGGAACGGTGTTGCTAGACGAAGGATGTTTCGAACTAAATGAAAGTCTACGACTATCGACAAGTGGTGTGATAGTAAGAGGTAAAAGCAATACAAAGACTATACTGCAAAAAAATGGCGTTGATAGAGGAGCGATTGTCTACATAGAGGGAGGGCGAATGATTAATCTTGAAAATGTTATCTTTGTTGAATCATCCTATGTACCTTTAAATAGTATGACGCTAGAATTGGCCAACACCAATGGATTGGAAGTTGGTGAGCGTATTAGAGTGGTACGACCATCTACAAAGGAATGGATAGAATCTATTGGTTGCCATATTTATGGTGGTGGCATCAGCGCATTGGGCTGGAAGCCTGGAGATACTGATCTGACGTGGGATAGAACAATCATCGCGATAGAGGGAAATGCTATCAAGATAGATGCACCACTGACGATGGCTCTGGATAAGACATGGGGAGATAGCTATATAATTCCCTATGACTGGAAGGATCGAGTTGCGAATGTCGGAATAGAGAATTTGACGATTGTTTCAGCTTACGATACAAATTATCCGAAAGATGAAGAGCACGCATGGACTGGTATTTCGATAGATAACGCCGAGAACTGCTGGGTGCGAAAAGTTGACTTTAAGAATCTTGCTGGTAGTGCGGTATTCATTCAATCATTTGCCTCTAAAATCACAGTAGAAGATTGTATAGCTACAGATCCGGTTTCGGAAGTGGGTGGTATGCGTCGAGAAACGTTTCTTACTATGGGGCAGCAAACGCTTTTTCAACGATGCTATTCGGAAGGAGGTATCCATGATTTTGCAGTGGGCTATAATGCCGCAGGTCCTAATGCTTTTGTGCAATGTGAGGCGGTAAACACGAATGGCTTCAGTGGCGCTATCGGTGCACTAGCACCTGGAATACTTTTTGATATTGTCAATATAGAAGGAGATAACCTTGTTTTTAAGAATTTGGGGCAAAACAAGAATGGGGCAGGATGGAATACTGCTAATAGCCTTTTTTGGCAATGCACTGCAGCCGAAATAGAATGCTACTCACCTAGTGATGATGCAGTGAACAGGGCTTATGGCAATTGGGCGCAATTCTCTGGAAATGGCGAATGGGCGCAGTCGAATAACCATATTCAGCCTCGTAGCTTCTTCTATGCACAGTTGGGTCAACGTCTTAGAATGGATATGACTGAACGTGCAAGACTTTTACCTCTTTCAACTAGCAGTACTAGTAGCCCTACTATAGAGCAAGCCGGGATCATGGCACAGCAATCCAAGGAACCTCGTCAGCAATTAGTTGACTGGGTTCGAAATGCTTCGTTAGATTTAGCTAATCACCAATCTAAACTTTTGCAAGTAGATGATATAAAAGCCAAGAATGCGAATAGCACAACAAGAACTACTCCTGTATTTGCGGTGGAAAATGGAAAATTACTTGCTGATGGTGTACTGCTAACAGGTGGAAAACATGATGTGCCATGGTGGAATGGTAATCTAAAAAACACCTATCTGCCTAAATCTAAAATGCACATCACTCGCTTTGTGCCAGGACGCGAAGGAAAGGGTTTAACTGACCGTATAGATTCGGTCGTAAACTATATGGCGGAAAACGATATACTGATATTAGATCACAACTACGGCTTGTGGTACGATCGTAGACGCGACGATCATCAACGTGTGAAAAGACGCGATGGAGATGCCTGGGGTCCTTTTTATGAACAGCCATTTGCACGTAGTAGTGAAGGTGTAGCATGGGATGGATTGAGCAAATATGATCTAACGCGACCTAACGCTTGGTATTGGAGTCGATTAAAGGAATTTGCGCAGAAAGGAGCGCAGAATGGACAACTTCTTTTTCATGAAAACTATTTCCAGCATAACATATTGGAGGCAGGGGCACACTGGGTGGATTCGCCTTGGCGCTCTGCAAATAATATTAATAACACGGATTTCTTAGAACCTGTAAACTTTAGTGGCGATAAACGTATTTTTGTTGCGGACGAATTTTATGACATTAATCACCCCGTACGACGTGAACTACATCGTCAATACATTCATCAATGCTTGGATAATTTTGCGGATTCACCTAATGTGATACAACTTATTAGCGCTGAATATACTGGGCCTTTGCATTTCGTGGAGTTTTGGCTTGACGTCATAAAGGAGTGGGAACAGGAAACTGGAAAAAATACTTTGGTTGCATTGAGTACAACTAAGGATGTACAAGACTCTATCCTTAACAACCCCTCATATGTGGATTTAATTGACATCATTGATATTCGCTACTGGCATTATAATACAGATGGACTTTATGCGCCTGAAGGTGGAAAGAATCTTGCACCTCGACAACATGCGCGTAAAATGAAAGTAGGCAAAGTGACTTATGGAGAAACATACAAAGCAGTATCGGAATATACGAACCGTTTCCCGAATAAAAGTGTCACCTTCTTTGCACAAAATTACCCTAATAATGCTTGGGCAATTTTTATGGCAGGTGGTTCTTGCCCGCAAATTCCAATCAAAAATAAGGCGTTTTTGAAGGCTGCAGCTCAGATGAAGCCGCAAATAACCTCAAATACAGAGTATGAATTATTGGTAAATTCTGATATTGGATGTATCATTTATTCCCATTATGCATCAATTATTCCATTGTCTTTAATGGCGGGAGAATACAGATTAAACTATGTAAACCCCTCTACTGGTGAAATGGATGTTGTCTATAAAAGACTTAAAATCAATGGTGTATATGATTTAGATACATCGAAATATGGAAATGGTATTTATTGGTTGGAAAGAATATAACTGTGAGTAATCACAGGTTTTACTTCTTTTAAATATAGAGTCAATAGCAATGAAGAAAATGTAATTTTAAATAAGATGTGTTCTACAACAGCTTATCTATAATTTCTGTTTCTGGATCAAAAATTACCTAACGTAAACGGGCTAACTCTCTACTTTTGTTTCATCAAAACTATTAAATGTACTGTGATGAACAAATATTCAAACGATAGAGTAGTTAGCCTGATTACAGATTTTCAGTCCGGAGATGTTACTGCATTTTCTACATTGTATGATATGCATATTAATATATTATTCAATTATGGTAGCAAACTCACAACTGATAAAGAATTGCTTAAAGACTGTATTCATGATGTCTTCGTTAAGCTATACTCTAAAAAGAATGAATTGGATATTATCAATAACTTAAAATCTTACCTTTTCATTTCACTTAAAAATAAAATCTTCGATGAATATCGCAAAAGAATGTATCTCTCTGAAACTGCAGTGGATGAGATGGGCACAGTGTGTGATAGCGAAGATTTGGAAAATAGCTATTTGGCTAAAGAGCAAATACAAATAGAAAATATGATGGTGAAACAATTATTAGTTCAGCTTTCACCCCGTCAGCGTGAAGTTCTCACACTTTATTATTTAGAAGAGAAAAAATATGAAGATATCTGTGTCATAATGAACATGAATTATCAATCTGTACGCAACTTAATGCATAGAAGCCTTACCAAATTGAGAAGTTTGGTGAGTTAGTCCCACTTTTAATCTTATTATTGAGTACACTATTATTTTACTACCGTCTTTACAATAATATAAAGAACGAAAGTAATAAAGGAAAGAATATGTACAACAAGATAGAAGATTATCTAAAAGATGATGATTTCATAAAATATATTCTAGGAGAATCCAATGAATGGGATTATGCATCCAAAGAAACTATAGACAATATATCGCTCTACGATGAAGCTAAACAGATAATTTTAGCCCCAGCTGATATTGACACTGATTTAAGTTCGAAAGAATGCGAAGAACTGAAAATGCAAATATTCAGCATGCTGGGCTTAGAAATCCAACAATGAAAATAATTATTAATTAATTTGTTAACTGTAATAAAATGAGAAAAGACATGATTAAGTGTCATGAAGCATTTTTATTAAGAAGAACAGCAAACACTGTCAAAGCTTTGTGCTTATCGGTGACGATGAGTTTATTTGCGGGTTTTTCTTATGCAAACGAAAATGTAAGCCATGATGTAAATGATGCAATTAGTCAAGATGTTAAACAAAGCCGTATTATCCGCGGACAGGTTTTAGACGAAACCGGAACTCCCTTGATTGGTGTCTCTGTGCTTATCAAAGGAACATCTGTCGGTACTGTTACCGATTTGGATGGAAACTTTACACTTGATATACCTTCAAATTCTAATACACTCGAAGTTTCTTATATAGGATATATCACAAAAACTATAACAGTAGGAAATAATCGTGAATTAAATATTCAACTTGAGCCTGATACTCAGGCGCTTGATGAAGTTGTGGTTATTGGTTATGGTACCATGAAGAAACGCGATTTGACAGGTGCGGTTTCTTCAGTTAAAAGCAGTGATATAACTTTATCGCCAAGTTCAAATCCAATGGCAGCTCTCCAGGGCCGTGTGGCTGGTCTAGATATTACTCAAACATCGGGTCAAGCGGGTGCAGGTGTTAATATGCAGTTGCGTGGTACTCGTTCATTCTCGGCTAGTGGTAATCCAATGTTTATCATCGATGGTATGCCAGGTGACTATACTACGTTGAACCCTAATGATATTGAATCTATTGAGGTGTTGAAGGATGCCTCATCTACTGCTGTATATGGTTCGCAAGGTGCAAATGGTGTTATTATCATCACTACAAAGAAGGGAAACGCTGGTAAAATGAGTGTTAACCTAAATATTCACGGGGGCTTTAACGGATGGTCAAAACTTCCAACAATGCGTATGGGTAATTCGTATGTAGACGTATTACGTCAGGCTAATCAGATTGCTGGTACATATGCTAACGATGAAGGTCTTTTTTCTTCACCAGAGGCCTATCAAGCTAGCTTGAACAATCAATATATCAACTGGGGAGACGAGCTTTTGCAAAATGGTTTTGTGCAAAACTATAGCGTTTCTGTATCGGGTGGTACTGATAAGACTAAAGCTTATTTCTCATTGAATTTCTCTGATGAAAAGGGTCAGTACTCTGGTGATAATTATAAAGTGTACTCGACAAATATGAGTATAGACCAGAAGGTTACTAATTGGTTTAGTGCTGGTGTTAATATGCAAGCTGCTTATGTTTATCAAAACAGAGCTTACTCGCGTTTGATTAATGCTTTGACAGCTGTGCCATTGGGTACAACTCACAATGAAGATGGTTCATATAATATTACACCAGTAGCTGGTGATGGTAATATGATTAATCTCTTGTTGAATCAAGACAGAAGTGTTTATCGCAACAACCAACAAAACTTTAAGATGTATCTTAGTCCTTATATTGAGGTGCGTCCTTTCAAAGGTTTTACTATCCAATCGCGTGTAAATGCAAGTTTGATATTTAACCGCACTAACTATTTCCAAGGTATTGGTTCTTATCAATATTATGCAGCCGATGGTCCAAGTGCTACGGGTACTTCAACTAACGTATTTGCACGTATCACCAATAACAGAACGTATAACTATAAATGGGAGAATATCTTTACCTATAATTTCGATATCAACAACGAGCACAATTTTGCTATTACAGGCGTGACGTCTTGGAATCATAATCAAAACGATGTAGCTCAACAATATCAAGATAATATCAAGAATAATTCTTACTTGTGGCACAATATGGATGGTACAGGTCAGGTGCATTCTAACTATACTATGTCTAAAGGGATGGGTATTGTAGGTCGTGTCAATTATTCATACCTTAGCAAATATCTATTCTCTGCTTCTGTTCGCCATGATGGATCATCTCGTTTATCTAGTGATAAGCGTTGGAGTACTTTCCCTGCAGTATCTGCTGGTTGGGTTGTGTCAGAAGAAAAATTCATGGAGTCTACTAAGAGTTTTATGGATAATCTCAAACTTCGTGTAGGATATGGTGTAACAGGTACAGCATCTATTAATCCTTATTCTACTGTTGCTACTTTGGAAGATGGTTATTATAGCTTGGGTGGCGATTTGGTTTCTACCTATTTGTTTTCTAGAAATATCTCAAACCAAAACTTGATTTGGGAAAAATCATACAATACAAACATTGGTTTTGATGTATCATTCTTGAATCGCCGTATTGATTTGACAATGGATTATTACATTACTAAAACAAATGGTGTAATCTGGAATCAAAGTCTTCCTATTGTAAATGGTGGATACAACGCTACTACACAATATACTATTGCGCGTAACATAGCGAAAACCAAAAACAAAGGTTTCGAGATGACATTGAATACCCACAATTTCTCAACAAGAGATTTCACTTGGGACACTACATTGACTTTCACTTTGAACAATGAAAAAGTAAAATCATTGATTGGAGGTACTTCAGATCATATCAAAAATGCTAATACTGATTATTGGTTAAATATCGGTCATCCTGTAAACTCATTCTATGCCTATAAAATTGATGGAATGTGGCAAAATGGTGAATTGACTGATGCAGCAGCCTTTGGATGTACTCCAGGTGATATCAAAATCAATGTACCAGGTATGAAGAAATTTGCAGATGGCCAATTCTACAAAATTGGAGATGATGGTAAACCTATGACAGATGCTAATGGTGAAACAATCTACTACAACTCAGATAATCCATATGCTTATAGCGAAAACGATAATCAAGTAATTGGTCATAATTCTCCAAAATGGACAATGGGTTTCCAAAACCGTTTTACTTACAAAGGTTTTGACTTGACTATTTATGCTTTCTTCCGTTGGGGACAAATGATCAAGTACGATATGATGGGTTATTATGACCCAACAGGTGTGGGCAATTTCCCAACTTATTTCAATTATTGGACTGAAGATAATCCATCGAATGATTTCCCCGCATTGAATGCCAATCGCTCAATCAACAGTTATACTGGATATGGTTCTTTGAACTATGTTGATGGTTCTTACTTCAAGATTAAAAATATCACCCTTGGTTATACGCTTCCACAGAACCTGCTTAAAAAAGCACAATTCAGTCAGTTGCGTGTATATGCTACGTTGACCAATCCATTGGTTATTGCAAAAAGTCATTTGCTAAAAGATTATGATCCCGAAATGAACGGTAGTTTTAACTATCCATTGACTAAGCAATTGGTATTTGGATTAAACTTATCATTCTAACAAATTTATTAAAGCGTAAAACAATGAAAAGTACAATATATAAAATAGCGATGTTTACGTGTTTGTCGGCTTCCGTCTTTTCGTGTAGCTTGGACGAATACAATCCTAGTGATACATCGGGTGGTGAAGAACTTAAGACTGTTGAAGGTCTTAAACAATTGGGCACATATTGTTATACTCCACTCTACGAACAATTATTTTCTGCTTCCGATTATTTATCGGTAGCAGAAGCCGGAACTGATATCTGGTTGACTCAAAACAATAAAACTAATACACAGCAACTCTTCTATTATGAAGGTTTGACGACGAGTACAAATGGTACTAATAAGCTTTTCAATCAGGCTTATACAATGATCAATACTTGTAACGCTGTTATTAATCGTGCAGATGAAGTGACTAGTGGTGATATAAATACACTTGCTACGGTTGTGGCAGAAGCTAAATGTCTCCGTGCTTATTATTACCTAGTACTGGTTACACAGTATGGCAATGTGACACTTACTACTACTGAATCATCTCAAAATCCAGTAATGAATCCAGAGCGTTCGACAGTAGAAGATATCTATGCATTGATCATCTCGGATCTGAAAGATGCTGCAGACGTGTTGGGTGTGGCACCAATGGACGGGAACTATGCGCGTGTAAGCAAAAAAACAGCTCTAGGTTTAATGGCCAGAGCATATGCTCAAGGTGCTGGCGAAGGCCTTTCTGAAAATGGTGTCTCATACTGGCAACGTGCCAAAGAAGTGGCTGAAGATTTTATCACCAATCAATCGGCATATGGTGCTCACTTGTATGACGATGTAGCTGATGTATGGAATCAAGCAAATAACCGTGACAATAAGGAAGCTCTCTTTGTAGCTTCTGGTCCTCAGGCTGGTACAGATGCCTATATTTATGGTTATAACTCAAACACGTTGTTTACATATACATTCTGTGATCCAAATCAGTTGAGTGATATATATCCTGTAGCTAGTCGTAATAACTATTATTATGGCCGTGTAAACAACAATCTTTATGCTCCTTCTAAGTATCTGATCGATTGTTTCGATGCTACATATGACAAACGTTGGGAAAACTCTTTCACTACTGCCTTCTCTCTATTCTCAATGGTACAAGTAGGTTGGAGATCTTATGAAGACTCAAATGCTACAATCACATTGACAGAAGCTCTTTGTACTAAATATGGTATTAATACAGAATTTGTAGGTAAGAAGATTTATCCTTATGTTGATGTTAATGCGATTAATTTAGGCTCAAATGGTGGTAACCAGTATGTAGCTTCAGTATGGCCAAAAGGTAATTACTCAGGCAGTATAGCCAACTTGGAGAAGGTGAAAAACGTCTATGCTACTCCTTATCCATTGGCAGAAGATGAAGATCGTTTCGTTCTTTATTTATCGAAAGATTATCTTTCTGCAGAAGAAAAAGCTAAACGTCCTTATATCTGTGTAAACATCGACGATCTTTTCAAGGCTGATGGCACATATGTAGAAACATTCATCGATGAAGCACAAACTCGTACTTATACTCAATACCCATCGCTGAATAAGTTTAATTTCAACTTTGAAGGTGGTTTTAATGGTAGCAACCTGCAACGCAAAACAGGCGATATGTTCATCATGCGTATGGCCGAAATCTATTTGATTGCAGCCGAGGCAAATGTACAATTGGGTAATGGTAGTGCAGCTGCTGAGCAACTCAATGTTCTTCGTAAGCGCGCTTGTCGCAATGCTGCCGACTTTGATGCACACATGAAATTGACTACTGCTACTGAAAACGATATTTTCGATGAATATGCTCGTGAGTTATGTGGTGAGTTTAGCCGTTGGGCGCTGTTGAAGCGTCATAAAGCTTTCGAAACCCGCTTGTCTGCTTACAACCCACGTGCGGCACAAAGCTTTAGCGAGAAGAACTATGTTCGCCCTATCTCATTTACTTTCTTGAGTCAGATCGAGAATGCAGACGAATATGGCACAAATGGTTATTAATGATTAGTTAATAATATAATTAGTATACAATAATTGGAGGGAGTGTTTTGTGATAAAACACTCCCTCCTTTTTTTTATGCAAAGTAATAGTACAAAATGCGCTTTGCAACCGTCTATTATATGATAAATTTGTGATCAATAAATAAACAATAGACTATGAGTAAACGGAATATGAAAGAATGGGCAGATGGCATCATCGCTCAAAAAGAAGTGGTGGCAATCCCCATTATGACCCATCCTGGCATAGAAATGATTGGTAAGACAGTGCGTGATGCGGTTAAAGATGGTATGGTTCAATATGAAGCGATCAAAGCGTTAGCTGATAAATATCCCACAGCAGCTGTATCTGTCATAATGGATTTAACTGTTGAAGCCGAAGCTTTTGGCGCAGAAATTGTATTTCCAGAAAATGAAGTGCCTAGCGTGGTCGGGCACCTACTCGACGATGAATCGGCTATTGATAAGCTCGAAGTTCCTGCGTTGAACAAGGGTCGTATACCTCAATACCTGAAGGCCAATATGATGGCTGCCAAGAACATCACGGATCGCCCTATCTTTGCGGGATGTATTGGGCCTTACTCTTTAGCGGGTCGTCTATATGATATGTCTGAAATCATGATGCTGATTTATATCAACCCTGAAGCTGCAGCACAATTACTTCGCAAATGTTCAGACTTTATACTGCGCTATTGCATGGCGCTTAAAGCTACGGGTGTTGCTGGAGTGGTGATGGCAGAGCCAGCAGCTGGTCTACTCTCAAATGAGGATTGTCACAACTTCTCATCGGCTTATATCAAGGAGATTGTAGACAAAGTACAAGATGATACCTTCATGGTGGTGCTACACAATTGTGGTAACACGGGCAATTGTACCGAGGCTATGGTCGAGAGTGGTGCTGCAGCCTTCCATTTTGGCAATAAGATTGATATGGTTTCAGCCCTAAATGTAGTACCTGCTGATAAATTGGCTATGGGAAATCTTGATCCTGTAAGCTTGTTTAAGGGTGCATCGCGTGATGAGATGTATAAGGCTACTCTGGATTTATTGGTGGCTACCAGAACCTATCCCAATTTTGTTCTATCTAGCGGCTGTGATACACCACCACACACTCCTTTTGTAAATATTGACGCATTCTTCGAAGCTTTGCATGACTTCAATAAAGGTTGAGAGAGAATTGTCATTGAATGATTTGTCCATCTCGTTGTCAGAAGTCCTGCTGGCAATGGGGTGTGACACTTCTTTTCGTGACTCTACCCTTGAAAATGAAACAGTAGCTCTATTGGATCAACTTTCAACTCTACTTCGTCCTCGATTCCAGTTCTTCACGACTAATGGTCGTTTAAATCTAGAAAAGAAACTTCTTCATATCGATGAAACAACATTATCTGTTGGACAAATCATATCACGTCAGATACGACAATCCGAGCAATTTCTGTTTTTTGTAGCCACTGCTGGAAGCGAATTTGAAGAGTGGCAACACACATCTGCAGTAAAAGACGATATGTTGAAAAGTTATATTGCAGATTCATTGGGAAGCATCATTGCCGAAAAGACTGCCGATATGATGGAGTTGCTTCTCGAGGATTTTCTTCAAACCGAAGGATTAAAACATACCAATCGGTATAGTCCTGGTTATTGCGGTTGGCACGTATCAGAACAGCATTTACTCTTCTCACTGTTTGACGAACCAAATCCC
Organism: uncultured Bacteroides sp.; assembly: GCA_947074295.1. Lineage (GTDB taxonomy): Bacteria > Bacteroidota > Bacteroidia > Bacteroidales > Bacteroidaceae > Bacteroides. The sequence continues at coordinate 36,288 of CAMTPC010000016.1, forward strand.
TGCGGGATCACCTTGACAGAGTCTAGCTTGATGTTGCCCATAAAATCGGTAAGTGGTGTTATTGGTATCGGAAAAGATGTTCGTAAGCTGGACTACACTTGTGGAATGTGTAACTATGAGAAATGTTTCCGTAGAAAGAAAGTCTGATGTCTGAAGGTTACAAACTGAAACACTAGTTTTATAACAAGTTGTATGCAATTTGCTGAATAATTATAGTTCTCTAATGACAAAACCCCGTTATTTCAAATGAGTATGAAATAACGGGGTTTTGTTTTTATATGTAAACCATTATATGTCAGCGACCGTTAAAGTAGATATAAAGTCCAATCATCACTACTGCAAGTAAACACCACACTGAAACTACCAATTGTGAGGTTTTCTCGGATACTGTCTCTATGCTCAGCGCATTGCCCACTGGGTTCTTGTCAAACCATGAAATCAGCGTCATGCCAAGACTGATACATACAAAGATGTAGAAGGACAATAACATAAAGTGAGGCCATGCTTCGTAATTCTCTGCAGGGAACACCCATAGATAGAGTATACCAGTTCCTATACTGAACAATGTGCCATAGATTAAGGCTGCATTGGCTGCGCGGGTAGTGGTTTTCTTCCAGAAGATACCGAATAAGAAAACTGCTGCCATCGGCGGAGCGATGAAGCCTAGAACTGATTGGAATACGTTAAATAGGTTCAATCCTTGAATGCTATCGATAGCGATAGTTATCAGTATAGAGATAAGTGCGCCCACAACAGTAACGATACGTCCGACTTTAACTATATGGTCGTGTGCTGCATCAGGCTTAATCTTCTTTACATAGATGTCCATCGTAAACACGGTACTCAATGCATTGAGAGCAGAACCAATGGTGCTGACCAATGCTGCCACTAAAACAGCCAATACTAAACCTACCATGCCCACCGGGAAGAGATTGGTTACCATAGTCATATAAGCTGCATCAGGATTGTCTAAATTAGGATAGAGGGCAAAGCAAATCACACCAGGCAGAATATAGAGAGGCACATCAAGAATCTTCAACCAGCCAGTGAAGTTGGCCCCTAGTTGTCCTTCTTTCAGGCTCTTTGCAGCCAATACAGGTTGTACCATTGACTGATCTGTGCACCAGAACCAAACACCCATGATGGGGTAGCCCAATACGATAGGCAGCCAAGGGAAATCGGCATCTGTATTAGGACGGAATAGATTCCAATAGTCAGCAGGTATCGCATCGGCTAATGCACCAATGCCGCCTACTTTATAAATTCCAGCAATAGTTAATGTTGACGATACGAAGATCAATAGCAACATCTGAAATACATTGGTATAGGCTACTGCTTTCAGGCCGCCTGCCATCGTGAAGAAGGCTGCGATAAGTAGGAGGATGATAGCCGATTGCCACATGGGAATATCGAAAATCTGACGTATCAGAATACCTCCAGCGAATAGTGTCAAGGCTAGCCAAGAGATCAATATAGTAACGATGGTATACCAAGCCAGTATATTGCGTGTGGATTCCCCAAAACGTCTGCCCATAAATTCAGGAAGCGTAGTAATATGCGTACCTAAATAGCGCGGAGCAAAAACAAATGCCAGTAAAGCTATGAATACGAAAGCATACCAAGCAAAATTGCCCGACACAATGCCCGTAGTGAAACCAGCACTGGCCGAGGCGATCAGCATTGATGGTCCCACATTGGTTCCCCACATAGAGAAACCGATGTGGTACCAGCGCAATGAACGTTCGGCAAGAAAGAGACTGCTCCCTTTCTTGCGTTTTAGGCTTGCCCAAATACCAATGCCTATCAATATAACGAAATAGAGTATCAGAATACTCCAATCGAGTGTGTCTAAAAAATGGTTGTGTATCATGGTTGTCGATTAGATATAAGATAAATAATGTCGTGTCTTTTTATTGAGCTTTTCCTAACAGCTGCTTAGCTACAGCTACTGCCGAGTTAGCGTTGTCACTATAGCCGTCGGCACCAATCTCTTCGGCGAAATGCTGATTGACAGGTGCGCCCCCAATCATCACTTTCACCTCATCACGGATACCTGCAACTTTTAGTGCTTCTATCACCTCGGTCATATAGGTCATGGTAGTGGTAAGGAGAGCGCTCATACAAAGTATGTCCGCCTTGTGCTCTTTCACAGCCTCCACAAATTTATCTGCAGGTACATCGATACCGATATTCACTACTTCAAAACCACAACCTTCCAGCATAGACGCTACAAGATTCTTTCCGATATCATGCAAGTCGCCTTTCACAGTGCCGATCACAACTTTTCCGATAGTGGTAGATGCGCTACCCTGCAATAAAGGTTTAAGTAATTCTAAGGCACCTTTCATGGCACGTCCAGCCATCAAGAGTTGAGGTACAAAAGCTTTTCCATCTTGAAAACGCTGACCCACTTCGCCCATGGCCTTAATCATATAATTATTGATGATAGCCTGTGGCGCTACTCCTTCGGCGATAGCCTTTTGCGTCACTTCGACAGCTGCTTCCATCTTTCCGGCTACAATCGCGTCAAACAAAGGTGCAAGCTCTTCTTCTTTCGAAGTAGAATCGCTTTGTATTGTGATCGTTTCCTGCTCATCTTTAGCAGTATTTTCAGCAGATTCTTCTTTGCTTCCACTGGTTGTTGTGCTCCCTTGATACTCCTCAATGATGCGCATTGCTTCTTCCACCTCTTTCTCATTGTGGAAGTCCATTTCTAGATGTACACCTTCGCCACCGATATTGTCGAGCAAAGGGCGCAGTTCGTCTAGCGTCACCCAACAAGCCATGATGCTTTTTCCAGCGGCCAATATTTGCTTGTATAGATCATACCATTTGGCCGATCCTCCTTGAGGTTCGCCTACACCTGGTGTCCATTGGATAGCATTCAACTCTTTAATTTCGAGTAGGGCAGGGAGATGATGCATTGCACCTACACCATCGAGATGATACAGCGTATAGTCTATATTTTGACACTGTTCGCGGATAAATGGTTGTACGAATCTACGGAAATCATCTTCGCTAATCATAGTCGAAATATCACTCTGTAGTTTGGTCATTCTTCCTGGTGCCCATGATGAGAAATAACAGAAAGCCATCTCGTCACCTTCACGAATAATCTCATAAAGCTCATCAAACACACGGAAGTAAATATCGTTGATTTGTTGCATCTGTTGTTCAAGGACCTCGGGTTGCATCACTGTATCAAGCAATACCATATCTGTACCTTTCAGTGCTGCCAAAACATCCAATCCTTCCATCAAGTCGGGCATACCCACATAATAATTACCGTTTGCTTTTGCTTTGCTAGCTTTCAGCAGCTCTTTGTGAAGCAACCAGTTAGGGTGATTCGGATCAAATGTGATTTC
>CAMTPC010000017.1 GCA_947074295.1 uncultured Bacteroides sp.
CTTCGTTTACGCCTTCTTTAAAACTCTTTACGCCTTTTCCTAATCCGCGCATCAGCTCGGGAATCTTTTTTCCACCGAAAAGAAGGAGTATAACCAATGCGATAATAATCCATTCAGATCCGCTGGGTAAAAAGCCTAATAATAATAGCATGTTCATAAGTGTTTTTATTTTAAAAATAATATGTATATTTGTCTATTCAATCTTGATAATAAATACGTTTAACACGCGAGGATATACCTGTCAATATTTCATAAGGAATAGTATCTAGAAGATCTGAAAGTATTGTAATTGGCAGTTCATCACCAAAGATCACCACACTGTCGCCCTCGTGACACTCGATATCCGTAACATCAACCATACAAACGTCCATGCAAATATTGCCCACATAGGGGGCTTTTCTGCCATTAATAAGACAATAGCCTTTACTACGACCCAAATGGCGATTCAGCCCATCGGCATATCCGATAGGAATAATTGCAATGCGCGACGGACGCTCAAGATGTCCCATTCGGCTATATCCCACAGTTTCGTTCTGATCTACATTGCGAAGCTGCAAAATAGTGCTACGCAAAGTGCTCACATTATGTATAATAGAGTTATCAATAGGATTAACACCATAGAGACCTATGCCCAGTCGTACCATATCATATTGAGCCTCGGGGAAACGTAAGACACCCGCCGTATTGCAAATATGACGCAGGATGCGATGATTGAATTCCTCTTGTAGCATATTAGATTGACACTCGAAACGTGCAATTTGTTCACGAGTGAAATCATCGAATTCGACTGAGTCACTTCCAACGAAATGCGAAAACACCGAACGAGGGATCAATGCTTTCTGATTCTTCAAACGCTCTATCAATCGTGACATATCATTTCCAGAGAAGCCAAGACGATGCATGCCCGTATCGAGTTTAATATGTATGGGGTAGTTGGTAATACCTTCTTTTTCGGCGGCTTTTATGAGTTCTTCCAACAACTGGAAGGTATAGACTTCTGGTTCAAGCTTATTGTCAAACATAGTCTTGAATGCAGATTGCTCAGGGTCCATAATGATGATGGAAGCTGTTACGCCAGCTTTGCGCAGTTCGGCACCTTCATCGGCAACTGCTACTGCTAGATAGTCCACACGGTGCTCTTGTAGAGTCTTAGCCACCTCGTCTGAGCCAGCGCCATAAGCAGAGGCCTTTACCATGCCTATAACCTTTGTCTCTGGTTTCAGCTTTGAGCGATAAAAGTTCAGGTTTTCCACCATAGCGGTGAGATTCACTTCGAGAGTGGTCTTATGTACTTTAAGAACTAACGCCTCTGTGACTCTATCGAATCCAAAAGAGCGAGAGCCCTTGATGAGTATTACCTCATCGCGCAATTCTTTCAGCAAACCTGAACGAAGCAACTCGTCTGTTGTGTTGAAAAAGTATTTTTCCATGCCAAAGCGCGAGGCCGAGGCAGTGATATGGGGTCCTACACCTATCAGCTTCGCGATACCTTTACGGTCTACCAACTGGGCTATCTTGCGATAAAGTGCAGTAGTCGTTTGACCCGTTTCCAAAATATCAGAAAGTATCAGTGTATGTTTGCGTTCTTTATAATCTGAACGGCGCGACATAAAATCGAGTGCAATATCGAGAGAAGCTATGTCACTGTTGTAGCTGTCGTTGATAAGTGTACAGCTATTCTTACCTTCTTTCACTTCTAGTCGCATAGCTACTTGTTCTAAACGTGCCATACGCGCAGAGATCTCTTCAGCTGGCAGCATCAGATAAAGACAGGCTGCCAAACAATGAAGGGCATTCTCAATAGAAGCATCGTCAATAAAAGGTATTGAAAAAGTATTGTCTAACCCTAAATACCGATAAGAAATAATGGTATGATTGGTTTTCTTCTGAATATGGTTTATATAAAGTGGACGCTCATCATCTTTCCGACTCCACGCTATTTCGCGAGCAGTGAGCATTGATTTAGCCACACAATTAGCTATCAGTTCATTGTCACCGTCATATATCAGCACATCGCAATCCTTGAAAAGCATCAGCTTTTCCATACACTTTTCCTGCAAAGAACTGAAGTTTTCTTGATGTGCGCCACGAATATTGGTCAAGATACCAATAGTGGGTCTAATTATCATTTGTAATGCACGCATCTCATCGGGTTGAGAAATGCCAGCCTCAAAAATAGCCAATTCAGTTTCGGGTTCTATCTGCCATACAGATAATGGAACCCCTATTTGTGAATTGTAAGAGCGTGGCGAACGGGCAATATTATAATCGGGTGCCAGAAGCTGATGAAGCCATTCTTTTACGATAGTCTTACCATTACTACCCGTAATGCCTACGACAGGTATATTGACTTGGGTACGATGACTTTCTGCCAAACGCTGCAAAGCTTTTAATGGCTGCTGCACAATTAGCCAATTACAGTCTTCGCAAACTTTATTATCTTTCTGTAAAAGTGAAAAGTCATTTTCGGAGAGCACAAAATTGCGCACACCACGCTCATATAGTTCATGAATGTACTGGGCACCGCTGCTTCTTGATGTGGCAAGAGCAAAGAAGAGTGTTTCTTCAGGAAAACTAAGTGACCTGCTATCTGTCAATAGCCAGTCTATAATAGTCTCACTAGTACCCACTCTTCGGGCAGCAATTAATTGTGCAATTTCATCAATAGAATAGGACATATATCTATGAATACAATTTGTTAAGCTTTGTGTTTTTTCCTACTAAAAGAACAGTATCAGGGCATAATTTCCTTGAAATTGCTCTCTAAGTACGGATATTTTTCGCTAAGTCGATTAATTTTTAACATTAATTTCTCTAAAAAACATTTATACTCATCCGAACTAGGATGAAGTGGCCGATGAGCCAATGATTTATGAATACTTTCACATTGACACATTAGGTTTCTTGTTTCATCAGAAAAGCAAGCTTTGGCAAAACGATCCTGAATGTATCGTATCGCCAATGTAGAGGGATGAGTTAGATCATCAGCATAAAATCGATAATCACGCAATTCATCGTGCAATATCTCGTATGATGGGAAATAACCGATGATATCTGGAAAAATTCCTTGTAGCTTATTTATTGCCAAAAGTAAGGTGGCCTTACTAAGCTGATTCTCTATTAACCCATCACGAAGATGCCTAATAGGGCTAACAGTAAACATTATCTTAAATTGTGGACGCAGTTTTGAAAGCTGTTCTATCAAGGGCGAATATATCTCTATTATTTCTTCGACAGTAAGTCGCTTTCTATTAAACTCCTTCTCGGCACGCTTATGACAGTTGCCTACGATACACCCTGTCTCTTTCTCACTATACACATAGGCCGTCCCAAAAGTAATGATAAGATGATCTACATTATCTTTCAATAAAGTTGATGACTTTGTAAGTCGTTTATTGATTGTAGCTATTACGGTTTCTCTGTCGACACCTGAAAAAGATCCATGGTGTAGGGTGCTGTGCCATAAGCCGCGATAAAGAAATAAATCATCAATATGATATTGCTTATTTGACATAATCTCTTTCAAGGCCGTAGCAATAGAAAGAGGATTATATAAAATCCCGAAAGGATTTATATCTACTTGAAAACCGCCATCATGTAACCATTTACCGATATGTTCGGCAAAGCAAGATCCAACAAGCATCAATTGTTGGCTGTGGGCTATTTGCGCAATGGCTGGAATTGAAACAGGTGTTATAAGGTCAACATTCATCTTTGGGCTTGTGATAGTTTAGAAAGTCAAAGATAAAGGTTCAAATGATATTTGAAGCATCGCAGTTCGTAATTTTACATTTAATTCAGCCTCTTTAGGTTTATCAAGAAACACACAAAGATCATTTTAAGATGTTTTCATAAAATAACTTCACGCGTTCCCAATCGTAAAAAGGATAGGTCTCCGTTTCGATGGGAAATGCTACTTCATGCTCATTGAGTGTCATTTTCACTAAGAGATGACCTGACTCATTCTCATAAATCACCCAAATAATATTAGCAGCCATAGGTGAAACGATATAGTCTTTCCATACTTCGGCTATATTTTCTACAGCAGCAGTGCTACCTGAAGCTTGTGGTATAGATAGCAACGCTGCAAAAGGTATAATAGTCTCGGCATGTGCAAAGCGTAAATAGGCTGTGAAATCTTTTTGTTGCAAACCACTATCTGTTGTAACAATAAAATTCTGCAGCAACGGTTTGCTGATATCTATCTGGATATCGCCATATCCTTTGGCTGGACCTTTTTCAAGATATTGCCTCGCATTTTGTATACGCCATCCTTGTTGCATTACAGCTTCGTTTACAACAGGTACATTAGGTTGCTCTATAGGAATATCAGGAGCAATAGCAATACAGTTATATAATGCCATAAAAAATTTTATGCATTCCTTCTGTATCAAGGTTACGCCAGGCTTAACATAGCGTTCCAACAATTTATTATTATAGAGTTCGTGGGCTATAAAATCCACCAATGTCAGTTTCCATGAACCATTTTGAAGGAAATCCAGATACCCCTCATCCACATTGAAAAAGTTAAGGAGCGGGTTCTGAACTGGCAATATATCAGCAATTATATTAACCCTATTTCCACATATCTCCTTTATTTCATTCAAGAAAAAAACTCCGCTCTGAAAACATCTCTCTTTGACATCATACCATACTTTGATAGACTGAAAAACATCTGATCCATACGCATTCACTAAACGATGGGCTAAAGCTTGCTGCTGCTTCTCTCCTACCTTAGATAAAAGGCCCCAATTATCTCCACATGCCTCACCGTATTCTTGCATTTGATTAAGCAACATTTCTCCTTGTAAGGTTAATCCATTATCTTGCTTGGCACGCATCAGAGTTTCAGAGATGAATAATATATCATCACCCGAGATGGGATAACGAGAGCCATGTCTCCCAACATGATTGATCACTTTTACTTGATATCCAGCTGGAGGGGGCGTCACTTTAATGCCTATAGTATCATAAGGCATATCAGTACCACAATATCTATAAGTTTGGGCTATCAGCGATTTTCCATAAGAGAAAATAGCAAGCATAAAAACTACTCTCAATAAACCGTACATTGCTCTCGCATTTTAATGATCATTCGTCTTTAAAAAACACAATTCCCATAAGATGGTTCAACACATTGATTTCATTTAAAAACATTCTTGAATGGAGCATTGTTCTATCTTATATTAATCGTTTAAAACCGCAAATATGGATAATCAGGAAAATGAAAAAGTGGTGATAACTGTAATGCATAATGGACCATATGTAGTAGAAGGAGGATTCACATTGAAAGACAAAGATGGCAAAGATAGCGAGCAAAAAAGCAAAGTCTTTTTGTGCAGATGTGGGCATTCACATCATAAGCCTTTTTGTGATGGAACTCATGTAAAGATACATTTCGATGATACAGCTGACAATGATGTTCAAAAGTAAGATTATGACCTAACGTATATAATAAAGCCCAGATATAGCAATCAACTATATCCGGGCTTTCTATTTTATTAAGCTAAAGTATACAACTTATGCCTTTTCTTTAGGCTTCGTAGTTACATGAATTGATATTTTATCTATTATCTGATCTTCTGGTATTTGTGAGATCACTCTGCGACGTATCAAATCAGATAGTTGGCGATCGGCAATATCTAGATATTCGTCATCGGCTGTATGAATATGATGATGTACCCCAGGTGTGATATCAAAGATGGTTTTTCCATCCGAGTTCACAAACTTAGTCAATAACCCAGCTTCACAAAATGAATCCATGATACGATATACCGTTGATATGGTCACATCTGGGTGCTCTTCTCGGATACGAGCTATCACTTCATCAATGGGACAATGACACAATTCTTGCATCACCTCGTATATAGCGCGGCGCTGCGGAGTAGCCTTAAGACCGGCACTTTTTATTTTTTCTCTGATTTCCATTTCGTTATAGTGTACAATACATGCAAAAAAACAAAAAATTGCTGATATAATTCAACACAAACGGTCGTTTTTGTTATCTTTTAGACAGTTTTCACCAATTTACCGCTAATACGATCTTCAAATGCAGCCAAAGCAGCTTTGGCTCCTTCGCCCATGGCAATGATAATTTGCTTGAAAGGCACACTACTTACATCACCGGCAGCATAAATTCCAGGCGTATTAGTGTGGCATTTCTCATCAATCACTATTTCATTAGCACGATTTACCTCTACCACATCTTTGAACGGTGCACTATTGGGTAATAACCCTATTTGTACAAAGATAGCAGACAAAGAGATAATTTTCTCTTCGTTAGTTCCACGATCCTTAACTTTAACTCCAGTAACTTTCTTTCCATCGCCAACAACCTCTACCACCTGATTGTAGGTTATCACTTCTACATTAGGTCGATTGGCAGCAGCCCCCTGTAATACTTTATCGGCTTTCAGAGCATCCATAAACTCGATCACGGTCACTTTTGAGCAAATTCCGGCTAAGTCGATCGCGGCTTCGATACCCGAATTACCTCCACCAATCACAGCGACTTCCTTACCTTTGTAAAACGGACCATCACAGTGAGGACAAAAGGCTACACCTTTGCCGATATATTGATCTTCGCCAGGTACATTGAGTCGACGCCAGCTGGCACCTGTAGCTATGATCACAGCTGGGGCAGCAACTCGTTCGCCCGACTGCAACGTAGCCAAATGACCTTCATCAGTGGAAGTTAGCGATAAAACACGACGGTTTTCTAGAAGCGAAATATTATATTCGGCCATATGAGCACCCATCTTGCCAGCTAGTTCATTGCCGGTGATATATGGCGTACCTATCAGATTCTCAATGCCCACTGTATCTTTGGTTTGACCACCCACTCTGTCAGCTACAACTGCTACTGACAGTCCTTTGCGGGCAGAGTAAATAGCAGCTGTTGCGCCTGCTGGACCACCACCCACTACCAATACATCATAATTCTGTACTTCTGTATTCATCGTAACCTCTTCGGCACCAAACACTTCTTCCAGTTTATCGAGTAATGCACCTAATGATGCCTTACCCACATGTATCAGTTGTTCGCCACAATATACAGACGGAACGCCTTGGATATTAAGAGCTTCCGCTTCGGTTGTAAAGAGGGCTCCATCCACGATTTCGTGACGAATAGCAGGGTTGATGATAGATACTAAATTGAGTGCTTGAACCACCTCTGGACAGTTGGTACAAGTCAGTGAGATGAACGAACGCAATACATGCTCGCCTTTTAATGCCTTGATTTTACTACGCAACACCTCATCAGGAATATTTTTCCCCTTGCCATCCCAGTTAAGAATAGCGATGATCAAAGATGAGAATTCATGCCCTGTGGGTACAGCGCGAAAAACGAAGGGACTTTTCACACCATCATTATTAACGATGTATGCACATAGTGATTCGCCTTCTACCTCCTCAAAGCTTAAGTGCGAAGAGCTATCGGCAACATCACTCAAAATACCTGTCAGTTCCTGTCGAGAAGGATGGCTGGCAGCCACTTCGGCCACCAGCTTATAGTTTCCTTCGAGGACAGAAAACACAGTCTTCAGTTGTTCTTTTATAGAGATATCAAGCATATTCTTAGATAGCTCCTACAAGGTCAAGACTAGGTTTCAATGTCTCTTTACCTGGTTGCCATTTTGCAGGACAAACTTGGTCGCCATGTTCAGCTACAAACTGCAAGGCTTGCAAGCGGCGGAATAGTTCATCGGCATTACGGCCAATGTTACCGCTCACCACTTCATAGGCTACTATTTTTCCTTCTGGATTTACGATGAATGTACCGCGTTCAGAGATACCTGCTTCTTCGATCATCACATCAAAGCTACGAGCCAAGTGTGCAGTTGGATCGGCCAACATCGGATATTTGATTTTTTTGATAGTCTCAGATGCATCATGCCATGCTTTGTGCACGAAGTGTGTATCGCAAGACACAGAATAGATTTCGCAACCGGCTGCCTTGAAGTCATCATATTTGTTGGCCAAGTCTTCTAACTCAGTTGGACACACGAAAGTGAAATCGGCAGGATAGAAGAAGAATACTGACCACTTACCCAATACATCAGATTTTTCTACTGTTCTGAACTCGTTGTTTTGGTAAGACTGAACTTTGAAATCTACAATTTCTTTTCCAATTTGTGACATAACATTTACTTTTTAATCGTTTATACTTATTATATTTCTATTTATCTTATACTTAATACTTTAAACAACTCGATTGTTTTATAAGTAGGTCTGAAAAAAGATTAATTATATTCTATAAAACTATTTCTATAACATAGATTTTTCCAGTCAATCCTTATCAAGTAATCATAGATCGAGGATAAAGAATAATATTAATTCAGATAATAAATACTTCATCTCGCATTTTGATGATACAAAAGTAATGCAATTATTTTGTTATTGCAAACTATTTGCATTTAAAACAAGCAACTATTAATGATTAACCATTCTATCACGCTGATTTTCTGTTTGTTAGATATTTGTTAATTAATATTCTTTTTTATTATTAATAGTTTATACATACGTTTTTGATAGAAAATATCAGGATTGTGACGATTCAAAACAGCAAACTCAAGGAGAAGGCTTTATGAACAATATATCGAGGATAGGTAAAAGCTTTGCTGAGGAAGGCTAAACAGCAAGATAACCAACCGCAATCAACTTTGTGACCACGGTTGATCAGTAAAGAAAGAAAATATCCTTTGCAAACACTTATGGGATAGAGCCCAAAAAGCCCATAGATAGTCATATTGACATCTATGGGCACTTAAAAAATGATTTAAAATAGCCTTAGCTAATCTTCTATATCTTAGTCGACTTGCTTTACTAGATTAAAATCTTTCCCCTTAAAACCAAGCATCAACTGACCGTCTTTTTGATAGATTTTTGCGGTATCAGCAAACTCTATAGTCTGTATATTACCGATACTTTTGCCATGCAAGATGATTTCGCCGGGGTTTTGTGTGAGTTGCCATGACGTATAAACTAGCGTTGCCATATTTATAGAAGAAGCCACACCATCAATATCAAGTTCTACGCCCATCTGCTTTGCCGGATTAATAGGATCGGGTGTGGTCCAGCTACCTATGGCATCGGCATAAGTCTGATTTCCTACAATCTTGAGCGCTACTAGATTGTCATCTTTCTCGGTTTGACACAACACTTCTACTAGATTTCCAATCACCAGATTGGCATGCTCCACATTGGTCGAATCATTGATTTCTACCCACACCGTATCGGTTTTCATACCTAGCTGGCAAAGTTGTAGCGTGTGCATAGCTGTGCCTGGCCCTACAGTGCCAATCAAATGCTCTAAGTGAGCGGGCAAAGTATAAGGTGATTCGACAACGGTTTTTGAAGCTTTTTTGCCGCAGCTAGTCAGCATAAAGATTAACATCAGTGTGAAAAGAAAAAGATTTTTCATAAACAAGAGTTTTAAATTTATTGTTTCAAAAGTAAGAAAAAAGTATAAACTATATTTGAAAATGCGTAAAAAAGAAATAAATCAGTTTAGCAAAGCTCAGAAACAGTGGAGTAAAGATAGTATTGATATATAGTTTTTTTTTAGTATTCAGTTCGGGTTTGCATATTAATTAGTAATTTTGCCAGTCTAATTGCCTTTAAAAAATATGGAAAAAGAGTCCACATACAATTTGCTTAACTCGCTGGATACCCCCGATCAGCTACGTCAGCTGACACCCGACCAATTGCCTCAGGTGTGCAGCGAGTTGAGACAAAATATCATTGACGAGCTGTCAACCAATCCCGGACACTTTGCCGCCAGCCTCGGTGTGGTGGAACTTACAGTAGCCTTACACTACGTATTCGATACCCCTTATGACCGTCTCGTTTGGGATGTGGGTCATCAGGCTTATGGTCATAAGATACTCACTGGCAGACGCGATGCCTTCAGCACCAATCGTAAGTTGGGGGGCATTCGCCCTTTTCCATCGCCCGAAGAAAGTCCATATGACAGTTTCACATGTGGGCATGCATCCACATCAATATCAGCTGCACTAGGCATGGCTGTAGCAGCGCATATCAAAGGCGAGAAGAGTCGCCATGTAGTGGCCATCATAGGCGATGGCGCCATGAGTGGCGGTTTGGCTTTCGAGGGTCTGAACAATGTATCGGCCACTCCTAATGATCTGCTCATCATTGTCAATGACAACGACATGTCTATCGACCGCAGTGTAGGTGGCATGAAAGAATATCTATTCAATCTTACCACCTCTAATCGCTACAATCAGTTTCGCTTTAAGATGGCCCGCTTGCTTTTAAAGATGGGAATTCTCAACGACGATAGACGCAAAGCCTTGATTCGTTTTGGCAACAGTTTGAAATCGATGGTGGCACAGCAGCAAAATATTTTCGAAGGGATGAATATCCGCTATTTCGGGCCCATTGACGGACATGATGTTAATAACATAGCACGCATCTTGCACGACATAAAAGATTTGAAAGGACCTAAGGTATTGCATCTGCACACCACAAAAGGTAAAGGTTTTGAGCCTGCCGAAAAGCACCCCGAAATATGGCATGCTCCAGGCCTTTTCGACCCCAAGACTGGTGAAAGAATTGTGGCCTCTACCGAAGGAAAACCACCATTGTTCCAGGATGTGTTTGGGCATACATTGGTAGAACTGGCTCGCAATAATTCCAATATAGTAGGTGTTACGCCTGCTATGCCCACAGGCTGCTCCATGACATTCTTGATGGAAGAGATGCCTCGCCGGGCATTCGATGTGGGTATAGCCGAAGGACATGCCGTGACTTTCTCGGGTGGTATGGCCAAGGATGGATTGCAGCCATTCTGCAACATCTATTCATCCTTCATGCAGCGCGCTTATGACAATGTGATACACGATGTAGCCATACAAAACCTCCCCGTAGTGTTTTGTATTGACCGTGCCGGGTTGGTAGGCGAAGATGGCCCCACCCATCACGGCGCATACGACCTGGCCTATATGCGTCCCATCCCCAACATGACGATAGCATCGCCCTATGATGAGCATGAGCTGCGCCGCCTGATGTATACCGCACAATTGCCCGATAAAGGTCCCTTCGTGATACGCTATCCACGTGGCCGTGGCGAATTAATAGATTGGGAATGTCCGCTAGAAGAAATTACGGTTGGAACAGGAAGAAAATTAAAAGAAGGAAAAGATATAGCCATTATCTCTTTAGGACCGATAGGCAAGAATGCGGCAAAGGCCATAGAACTAGCCGAAGCCGAAGAGCCAGAACTAGAAGTGGCTCACTATGACCTACGTTTTCTGAAACCTCTTGACGAAGCCTTGCTACATCAAGTAGGAAAAAACTTCAAACGCATCATCACAGTAGAGGATGGTAGCATCACAGGAGGCATGGGGAGTGCCGTGGCCGAATTCATGACCGAAAACGAATATACTCCCGAACTAGAACGCATCGGTATACCCGATATATTTGTAGAACATGGCACTGTAGCCGAGCTACACGCCATTTGCGGCATGGATAAACAGCATATCTGTAATACGATTTTGAAAAAGAAGCAATGAAAATTATTATTGCCGGTGCTGGCAACGTAGGCACACATTTAGCAAAGCTTCTCTCACTGGAAAAGCAGGATATCATTCTGATGGATGATGATGAAGAGAATCTTTCGATGATCAGTAATAGCTATGACCTGATGACGGTAACCGCTTCACCGACTTCGATCAAGGGATTGACCGAAGCAGGTGTAAAAGAGGCTGCACTGTTCATCGCAGTTACCCCCGACGAGAGTCGAAACATGACCGCGTGTATGCTAGCCACCAATCTCGGCGCACAAAAGACAGTAGCGCGGATTGACAACTACGAATATCTGCTACCTGCCAACAAAGACTTTTTCCAGAGATTGGGAGTGAACTCGCTGATTTATCCAGAAATGCTCGCAGCAAAAGAGATTGTATCGTCTATCAAAATGAGCTGGGTGCGCCAGTCATGGGAATTTTGTGGCGGTGCACTTATCATGCTGGGTGCCAAGATGCGCGAGACAGCCACCATCCTAGACACCCCATTGTGTGACTTGGAGAACAAAGATTATTATCATGTTGTGGCTATCAAACGCGGACAAAGCACGATCATCCCACACGGATCGGACAAATTGCTACTGAATGACATTGTCTACTTCATGACTACCCGCAAATATATCCCACATATCCGCAAGATAGCTGGCAAGGAAAGTTATCCTGACGTGAAGCGTGTGATGATAATGGGAGGTAGTCGCATCGCCATACGCACCGCACAGTATGCCCCCGACTATATGGAGATAAAAATCGTGGACAACGATTTGCAGCGCTGCAATAGGCTGACAGAAGTATTGAGCGACAAGGTAATGGTGATCAATGGCGACGGACGCGACATGGACTTATTACTCGAAGAAGGATTGAGCAGAATGGATGCATTCGTGGCCCTGACCGACAATTCGGAAACCAACATCTTGGCCTGTCTGGCTGCCAAGCGCAAAGGCGTGGAGAAGACAGTAGCCGAGGTCGAGAATATCGATTATATCAGCATGGCAGAGAGTCTTGATATAGGCACCGTGATCAATAAAAAGATGATTGCAGCCGGACACATTTATCAGATGATGCTGGATGCTGACGTGAATAATGTAAAAAGTCTTACCTTTGCCAACGCCGAAGTAGCCGAGTTCACAGTGAAAGAAGGCGCAAAGATTACTAAGCAGATCATTAAATACTCGAATATCCCTAAAGAAATCACTATTGGCGGATTGATAAGAGGAGGCGAAGGAATGCTAGTATCAGGCGATACATTGGTACGTCCGGGAGACCATGTTGTGGTATTCTGCCTGAACATGATGATTAAGAAAGCGGAAAAGTTTTTCAATTAAGAGATGATAAACTCGAAGATTATACTACGTATTATAGGTTTTTTGCTGTTGATAGAAGCAGCAATGCTAGTGTTTTGCTCCATCATTTCATTGATTTACGCCGGAGATGATTTATTGAGTTTCATCTACTCGGCATGCGCCTGCATTGGTGGTGGTAGCTTGCTTCTGCTCATCGGACGAGATGCCAAAAAGAATTTGGGTCGACGCGATGGTTATATAATAGTAACCGTATCATGGCTCATCTTCTCATTATTCGGAATGCTACCTTTCGTCATTAGTGGCTATATCCCTTCGATAACAGATGCATTCTTCGAAACCATGTCGGGTTTTTCGAGTACAGGTGCCACCATACTCAATAATATAGAAAGCCTGCCTCATGGCCTTTTGTTCTGGCGCAGCATGACTCAGTGGATCGGCGGTTTGGGTATCGTATTTTTTACGATTGCCGTACTCCCAATATTTGGTGTAGGCGGTGTACAGGTGTTTGCTGCCGAGGCTAGCGGCATGGCACATGATAAAGTATATCCACGAATAGGTATCACCGCCAAATGGATCTGGAGTATCTATGTTGGAATGACGGGCACGCTGGCCGCGCTTTTGATGTTGGGCGGCATGAGCCTCTTCGATAGCATTTGTCACGCATTCACCACTACCAGCACAGGTGGTTTTTCGACTAAACAAGACAGCATAGCCTATTTCGATTCACCCTATATCGAATATGTCATTACCCTTTTCATGTTCTTGTCAGGTATTAACTTTTCATTGTTACTCTTTGCAGTGACTGGCCGCTTCAAGAAGTTCTTCCAAAACGCAGAGCTTAAATGGTTCTCCATTTCAGTTATTGCACTAACCGTATTTATCGCCATCGGACTGTATTGGACACGTCCTATGGATGGCGAGGAAGCGTTCCGAAAATCCATATTCCAAGTTGTGTCTCTTCACACATCAACGGGATATGCCACAGCCAACTACATGACATGGCCATCACTACTATGGGGCCTCATCGTTGTCATCATGCTGATGGGCGCTTGTGCGGGAAGCACAACTGGAGGTATCAAATGCATCCGCTTACTGATTGTCAGTAAACTCACGCGCAATGAGTTTAAACATATCACACATCCCAACGCCGTATTACCCGTTCGTGTCAATAGCCAAGTGATTTCCCCCTCTTTGCGTTCGACTATCTTAGCATTCCTTTTCCTTTATGGATTAGTCATCATCGTGAGCACACTCATCCTGATGGGTCTGGGTATGGAGATGATGGAATCGTTAGGATGTTGCATCTCGAGCTTAGGGAATATGGGACCTAGCTTGGGTAAATATGGCCCAGATAGCTCATGGAGCACTATTCCAGCTGTTGGGAAATGGCTACTCTCTTTCCTAATGCTTATGGGACGTTTGGAGATCTTTACGGTTCTATTACTATTCACGTCCAACTTCTGGAAAAGAATATAATCATCTACTAATCATACCATTACCATCTATTAGAAATAGACATGTAACATTTAGTAACACTTATGTAATTATTTCGTAAATCAATTGTACAGCCGTTGTACGAGTATCGTAATTTGTATGACCGAACTTTGCATCGAAATCAATTACGAAAGATAACTAATGATTACTAAATCCATTTCTAAAAGAAAACTTATTTCTATTCTCTTCCTACTTCTTGCCTCGTTCCTTGTTAAAGCAGGCAATATAAAAGGAAATATTGTCGACAAACAGACGGGTGAGCCCATGACAGGTGCTACCATTCAGTTGTTAGGAACAACTTTTGGCACAGTGGCTGACCTTGATGGTAATTATTTCCTGAACAACGTTCCTCCGGGTATTTATACACTTTTGGTTAAATACGTGGGCTATAAAGATGAGGAGTTCAAAGATATCAGCCTGAAAAGCGATGAACAAACCATCAACTTCATGCTCGATAGCGACGCTCAATCACTGGGCGAAGTAGCTGTAGTAGCCCGCATGAAACGCAATACTGATGTAGCCATGATGACCGACCAACGTCGGAGCCTTGTAGTTCAAAGCGGTGTATCGGCGCAACAGATCACTAAGACGCAAGACCGTGATGCTTCTGAGGTTATCAAACGCGTACCTGGAGTTTCAATCATCGACGAGAAGTTTGTTATGGTACGTGGATTGTCACAGCGCTATAACAATGTATGGATCAATGGTGGCGCTGTACCTAGTTCGGAGGCCGATGCCCGTGCCTTCTCATTTGACATCATCCCCAGTTCTCAGCTCGACAATATGGTGATCGTTAAAAGTCCATCACCCGAATACCCTGCAGACTTCACGGGTGGCTTTATCTTGATCAACACGAAAGAGATGCCCACCGAAAACTCTTTCCTTTTATCTGTTGGAACCAGCATAAATGACCGCACGCATTTTGGCAACTTTCTCTATAACCCAGGTAGTGCTACGGATTTTTTAGGATTCGATAATGGCATGCGCATGCCTGCAGCTGGCATGAGTGGGGCGATGAATACTTTCTCTTCGGGCAGCAATCGTATAGACCTCCTTAACAATGGTTTCAATAACAATTGGTTGGTTAAGAATAGAAAGCCGATGGGTGATATCCGCCTGAATGCAGCCTATTCGCAACGATGGGAGGCCGAAAGCGGACGTCAGTTCGGCTTACTCGCTGCTGCCAATTACAGCTATACTTTCAAGACTTATACGGATATGGAGAATTCCCTCTTCGGCTCGTATGACGTAACCAACAACCATTCGGTATATCTTCGTAAGAGCACTGATAATCAATATAATCATGATGTACGTGTAGGCGCATTGGTCAACTTGATGTTTCAACCTAAGAACCGCAATCATCACTACGAGCTGAAGAACATCTACAATCAAATCGGAAAGAATCGTTATACAGAACGACACGGATTTGACGCTCAAAGTAATGATGAGCGAAGCATGGAGTACTATTATTCTAGCCGTAGCACATATAATGGGCAATTCACCGGAAAGTACACACTGCCAGAAGGCAAGTTAGATTGGAGCGCTAGTTATTCATACGCGAATCGTCATTTGCCCGATCGTCGACGCATCCTCCTTAACGACTCAGAAGAAAGTGGGGTCATAGCACTCGCTACTGGCAATGACATCACACGCGAATTCACCCGTCTTAATGAGCACATCGGTTCGCTGAACGTCAATTATCTACAAAACCTACAAATTGGTGACTTTGCCCCCGAGTTACGTGCTGGCGCTTATGCAGAATATCGCACACGTGACTACAAGACACGTCAGTTCAGTTATGCATGGGGCAATGATATGCCCAATGGGTTTAAGCAGTATGATGTACCTACTCAATTGATGCAAGAGGTCAACTATGGTGCAGAAAAGCTTTTCTTGTACGAACAAATACGAAAAACAAATGACTATAAGGGTCATAACTGGACTGGATCGGCGTATATCGCAGCCAATTTACCTATCACGCAGAACTTTAATATATATGCCGGTGTGCGCTACGAATACACCAATATGGAAGTGGTGCGTAATACACGCAACGATGTGGATAGCCCAAGCAGCATGTACTATAAATATAATGATATATTCCCATCGGCTAATGCCCTCTACAAGCTAACCGAAAAACAGCAGTTGCGCTTATCGTATGGTAAGTCTGTCAATCGGCCCGAGTTTCGCGAAGTATCGACATCGGTCTATTATGACTTCGACTTGGCTGCGAATATTGAAGGAAATCCTTCGTTAAAACCAGCCTACATCCACAATATTGATCTCCGCTACGAGTGGTATCCTTCAGGAGGTGAATCTTTCTCGGTAGCACTGTTCTATAAACGTTTCGACTCGCCTATCGAATGGACTTATACAGTAAATGGAGGTACCGACCTCACTTATTCAAACAAGAATGCGAAAGCAGCCAACAACTTTGGTATAGAGATTGACTTCCGTAAGAATTTAGATTTCATCGGTCTGCGTAACTTCAGCTGGTCATTCAACGGTGCATTCATCAAGAGTAAGGTATTGTTTGACAAAGGCAGTAGTGAGGAAAACCGTCCTATGCAGGGTCAATCGCCCTATCTCATCAATACAGGTCTGTTCTATAATCAACCCAACTGGGATTTAAATGTGGCTGTTCTTTATAATCGTATAGGCAAGCGCATCATCGGTGTGGGGCGTACTGTTGGCACTAGTGGAGAACAAGCAACTAAAATACCCAACTCTTACGAGATGCCTCGCAATACCCTAGATCTTTCACTTAGTAAGAAGTTCGGCTCACTAGAAATTAAAGCAGGCGTCCGCGACATACTAGCGGAACGCGTAAACTTCAAGCAATTCGGTAGTGTCATTAATGCAGGCGAGAAGGTTGAATACGAAGAGGTGACAAAGAGCTTCAAACCTGGAAGGAATTACCAAATTTCTCTATCATACGTATTTTAGTCATTTATATCTCGAAAAATAGAATATCAACAACTGAGGTATAATAACCTCAATTAAATTGAACTAATATGAAACTTATGAAAATGAAAGTAATGAAATGGAGCAGTCTTTTTATAATGGCTGTAGCAATGACAGGCTTCTTATCAAGTTGTAATGATGTTGACACGAAGATTGATCTAGGCGAATACTCGGGACTAGCTACGAGTGATGATATCCTTTTCAATAATGGCACACAAATCGGTAATGGCGATCAAGAATTTTGTTTCACCGGAAAGCAGACTATTACGAAAGGCACTTACACTTTGAAAGGCTGGGTATATGTACGTCCAGGAGCCGAATTGACTATCGAACCTGGAACTATCATCAAAGGAGACAAGGCTACAATGGCTACACTCATTGTAGAGCCAGGCGGTAAGATCTACGCTGAAGGTACTGCTTCATCACCCATAGTATTCACATCTAACCAAGCTCCCGGCAATCGTCGTCCTGGTGACTGGGGCGGTTTGATCGTTTGTGGATATGGTACTAACAACAATGCCAATGGACAACAGATCGAAGGTGGCCCTAAAACGAAACATGGTGGAAACATCAAAGATGATAACTCGGGCGTGCTTCGCTATATCCGTGTAGAGTTTGCAGGTTATCCATTCCAAACGGACAAAGAGATTAACGGTATCACATTCGGATCAGTAGGTAGCGGTACTACCGTATCACACTTAATGGTGTCTTACTGTAACGATGACTCGTACGAGTGGTTTGGCGGTTCAGTAAACTGTAAATATCTAGTAGCATACAATGGTTGGGATGATGAGTTCGATACCGATAATGGATTCGACGGACATGTACAGTATTGTCTCTCGATACGCGATCCTCGTATTGCCGATATTTCACAATCGAACGGATTTGAATCGGACAACAATGCAGACGGTAGTACCATCGAACCTTACACAGCAGCTGTATTCAGCAATGTGACTTTCATCGGCCCCATGACACAAAAAAACTTGGATGCAGGTTTTGTGAACAATGATAGCTATATCACAGCAGGAACGATGAAACCCGAAAACAGTGCTGCATTGGGTAAATTTCAGTCGGCTATGCACATTCGTCGTAGCAGCAAGCTGAACTGTTATAATACAGTGGCATTGGGCTATCCGATTGGTTTGATTATCGATGGTGAAAAGGGAAACTGCCAAGAATGGGCGAACAACGGTTCCATCAAGTTACAGAATGTGTACTTTGCAGGTATGGGTGTGACAGGAAGTGATTTCAACAAGAAATATGAGGATGAACTGGGAACATGGAGTCTGAACTCCGAAGGGAAGAAAGTGATTACCTATGATGCTTCTCAAGAGTCGTTCTCGACTTCATTCCTCAGAACGCAAAGCGGTTGTCGTTTTGATCTCACCGAAGCCGATCTTATGTTGACCGATCCCAAAAGTATTGGACAGGTTTATTGTCCATCCGCAGGAAGCCCACTGCTGAACGCTGCCAATTTTAATGGTCTGAATAGCTCTTTCATTCAATCAGTTAGTTATATAGGTGCCTTTAGTGGTCCTAATGATAATTGGTTGGAGGGTTGGACTAACTTCGATCCACAAAACACAGTATATTAATCCTGTTTTCTCTTGATAGTTTATAAAGATTATACTTTACATGAATATTCTAAAAGTGGAGACGTCGGGTTGACGTCTCCACTTTCTTGTTTTATTGTTGTATGATGATATGTCTGAAATCATCGCCCGAAGGATTCTGATACACACGTAAATCAAACTCGGGTATGATAGCCAGAACATGGTCAAAAACATCCGATTGCATGTTCTCATAAGGCACCCACGATTTATTACTCGAAAAGAAATAGAGTTCGATAGGTATACCTTTCTCGGTGGGTTGTAGTTGGCGTACCATACACGTCATTTCTTTGTTGACCAGTGGCATGCTATGCAGGTAGTTTGTAAGATAGGCACGAAAAACGCCCAAATTAGTTTGTCGACGTCCATTCACCAGAATAGAGTTATCAATATGATGCTTCTCATTGTATTCATCGAGCACTTTCTCGGTGTGTACCACATAGTCTTTTAGTAGATTGATGCGACGAAACTTATTGAGCATATCGGGTGTACAAAACCGCACGCTGTTCATGTCAATATTGATGGAGCGCTTAATACGTCGACCACCCGATTCCTCCATGCCCCGCCAGTTTTGAAACGAATCGCTCACCAACGCATAGGGTGGTATAGTGGTGATGGTTTTATCCCAGTTGCGCACTTTCACCGTGTTGAGTGTAACTTCTATCACTGTACCGTCAGCTCCATACTTAGGCATAGCTATCCAGTCACCCACGCGCAGCATATTATTAGCTGTGAGCTGTATGCCCGATACAAATCCCATGATACTATCTTTAAAAACCAACATCAGGATAGCGGCCGAAGCGCCCAGACCTGTGAGCAGTGCCCATGGTTCTTTGTTGATCAGGATAGCAATGATGACAATGACACCTATGAAAATCGTGATGCCCTGCAAGGTTTGTAGCAAGCCTTTCAGCGGCCGATTCTTCAACTTCTCCTTCTCGCTATAAATCGTATAGATACCCGTCAGGAAGTTGCTCATGAAAATCAGGAAAACGATGATCATGTAGATGATGAGTACACGGTTCAAGAAACCCAAGAAAGCGCTGTTTGGAAGTGCCCATGGCAGCAGCAAATAAATCAGGATAGGTGCCACAATGCGACACATACTGGCCACCGTGCGTGGGCTGAATAAGATGTCATCCCATTCTACCTTTGTCTTGCGTACTATTTTCAGGATAATGGCCGACAAAACTGTGCGGCTGATGTAGTCGGCAATCCATGCTATCAATATGATGAAAGCCAATACAATGACGGGCGTCACTTTTTCAATCCAAGTGTCATTCATTCCCATCATTTCCAAGAAGTCTTTGATTCGTAAAACTAAACTTTGCATAGTGTCTTATTAAATGTTTTCGACAAATTCTTTTATATCTTCTCTCACCCATTGACTCAGGAATAATGAGCGGGATGAGATATTCTTTTTCAGCATTTGCTCCACAGGGCAAAGGCTGTTCTGATAGGCAGTCAGCTCGTTGCGATACTGCTCTTCATGTGTAGCCAGTCGTTTTATCTCCTCTTCGCGTTCGCGCCGCAATACCGTGCAAACAGGTATCAATATCTTCATCACCACATTGTCCATGATGTGGTGACCTTGCATATAGAGATAAGTAGTTTCGGGTGTCAGCCCCAATGGATGGAACACATCACAAAGATCCTTTACCTTAGTCACAAGATTAGGATAGTTGCGCTCCAGCAATCGAAGCTTATGATTGACATCTTTTTCCATATCCTTCAAGCAGCTTTCGGGATTGTTGAGATTAAAATAGCGTATGCGCGTAAACTGATTGAATTCATTCATCGGGAAAGAGTGTGTATCGTGATTGCGGTAAAACCAGATATTCCAAAGAAACAATGGATAGGCGATTTGCGAATAGGTTGAGAGGAATTTATCGAAATCCAGAATCGCACGGTCGTTTAATGTGGCTTGCACGCACACTTCGTGCAGACTGCCGGCAAAGCAGTGATGATTTTCTATAGCATAGGCATAGGTTTGAAAGATGTACTTATTCTCGTTAATCTTTCGAGAGGTAGATGTTGCACCTTGCAGCAAAAAATCATAATCACTATCCACACAGGCTATCAGGCTCTTGCCCAGCTCATCCGTGTTGAGCGTGTTGAGAAGTACCATCTTCTTTCCTTTTGCCAATGATGTATTCGAAGGTAGCATCACCTGGAAATAGCATTTATCATTCTCAAAACCTTGAAACAGTGAGCGCCAAAAGGAGACATCATCATAGCTCTCCACATAGGCCACAATGCGACGACGCCCGGTTTGCGGGCGCAATTTATCGGCGGCATGTATATAGGCCGAACTCAAATTATCGCGAAGAGAAGTAGGCATAAGCGGTCGATTTGATACAACAATTAATTGGTCTTTCCTTCAATGGCACCGATTGGAGTAGCTATCTCGCTGACTTCCGTCACCTTATCCAGCCAGCCTTCCATGATCACTGCAGGCGAATGAGTCGTTAATATGATTTGTGCTTTAGGATTCAAACGCCTTATCATGCCTATCAGTTTCTGTTGCCAGTCGATATGTAGGGATGCCTCTGGCTCGTCCAGAAAAAAGACACAGTGCTTATGATCTTGCACTAGCGCTGTAAGTAGTATCAATACCATTTGCTTTTCGCCCGACGATAGTTTATAAGGCAACAGCAATTCATCATCTTGATAAAAAGCTATATCATTGCGCTTGCGGTCTATTTTTTTATGGGTATAGGCAAATAATTCGTCCATCTGATCTTGAAAGATACGCTTGGCACGTGATACCTCGGCGGCTTTTTGCCGCACAGCCTCATCCTCGCTTGCCAACATTTCTATCATGCGATTGCCCACATTGACTTGATAGTCGAGATAGCGACGCTGCAACAGGTACAATTGCCAGTCAAGTTCCGACTTCACATTCTTATCGGCCATACGTGCCGTGAAATCACCCATCACCAACGGACGGTCATAGCTACGTATCACGTCATAAGGAATATAAGTGGCGTCGGGATCATCAAAATAGACTCGTGCACCATCGCGCATGCCTTGTTTCATCTCGCCCGATAGGGATAGCCCTTCCAAATAGTTTACAGAGCGGTTTAAAATAGTCGTCTTCCCTACTCCATTGATACCCGAAAGTATATTCACGTCAGGGCGCAAGTCCCAAGCGATGTCATATCTTCCCCATAAATTGCTTATCTCAATACGTCGAATATAATTTGCCTGTTTTTCCATAACAAGAAGAATAATAGAGGTTATATGGCGCGTAGTGTTTTGTTACCAACCAAGTAAGTCACTTATCTAACGGCGCTAAGACAAACTTACATAAAATATTAGTATATTCATATTTTTCGCTGCTATTATTTATACCCAAAGGCTATTTACAAAATATCTTTCATTCATCAAAAAGATACGACCTGCCCTTGACTCATTAGCTACGCAGCCTTGTGCACGGTAGTGAATAGCCTTATGCATAGAAGTGCGTAAGGCTATTCATGCCTCTATTCAAACCGTGATTTCTTTACAAATAGTTTTTCTTAAGCGCCTCATCTCGCTATCATATATCAATCAAAAACACTATTTTTGTAGACGATAACCAAAATCACAAACACATGCAAATCTTCAAGAAGTATATATTCCTCCTACTTTTCCTCTTTTTCCATTGCTTGTTTGGCTTTGCTTCAAAAATCGAAACATTCAATTTCGGTTATGGCGCTAATCAATACACCGCCATCCTGCAAGACGAAAATGGCCTGATTTGGCTGGGAAGCAACAGAGGCTTGTTTTTCTATGACGGTTATGAAGCACATCCATTCCAGCTAGGATCATATGTCTATTCCATCGTACAGATTGGCGACGACAAGCTGTGCTATACAGACGAGGGGGGAGCACATTTAATCCAACTCTCATCCGAAGAAATCATACCTACAGCTTTGTCGCAGGCTGGTTTAGGACAAGTACGCGCATGCTATCCACAAGGTGACAAGCTTTGGATCGGTTCAGAAAAAATAGGCTTGCTTTGCTATGATGTCACAGCCGACGCCTATCAAGTGATTCAAAGCAATATTGGCGAATGCTACTCCATAGAGTATGCACCAGGACGAATCTATATCGGTGGAGAAAAGGGTCTGGGGTATTATGATTTGTCGCTAGAGGAATATTTCCCCATCGACCTGCCGCTACAAAGGAGTTCTGATTTGGTCAACTCGCTGCTATGGGATGGGAAACGCAACTCTCTCTGGATTGGTATGATAGGTAGTCTTTATAGTTATCAGCCTACAACACAGTCTTTTGAAAAGATAAACGTAAGATCCACCAGCTATAAATGCATGACTTTTGATGTGAGCGGACAGTTGATGATTGGGACAGATAATGGTTTGATAGAATATCAGCCCGAGACGCAGGTCGCCAACTACCGAGAGCATGATGTACGCTATCAGTATAGCCTCAGCAGCAATATCATCTGGAGTATCTATCGCGATAGGGCCAATAATCTATGGATGGGTACAGATCATGGCGTGTCGCTGATGCATTTTTCGCCCTATCATCGCTACATTCCCATTCTCTATCTCACAGCCTCATCGGCATTGCCCACCAACGAGGGAAATCACTTTACCTGCATCACTAAAGACAGTGAAGGCAATTATTGGTATGGGGGCACCAATGGGGTGATTCTACAACAGAAGGAGGGAGAAAAGATATGGTTTCGCAATGGGAGCGCCAAGCATCCTTTACCGCACAATCGTATACGCCGCATCTATGAAGATAAGGAAAAGCAAATATGGCTCGCCACAGACGAGGGAATATTGCGTTTCGATAGCAAGCGACAACAGTTCATCCCCTATACCATCACCAATAAAAATGGCAATTTGAGCGCGCAATGGGTATATGATGTCTATGAGGATACTAGCGGACGACTATGGGTAGCTACCTACTCGGGCGGCTTGTTTGTGATGGAGAAGCAGGCATTAATCCAAAGCGAAGGACGCACTTTTATAAGTCCTACGATAGACGAAGTTGCTACGAATAGTGCCTTGATACCCAACCATGTCTATTATCTATTGGAAGATAAAAGGGGTAATCTATGGATCGGGCACAAACAGGGGTTGGCCTTTGCCGATACAGAATCCATGCGCATCGAAGAGGTGCCATTGTGCAATGAACTGGGCGAAATAGCACCTATCTACATCAACAACTTGACGATGGGTGAAGATGGCAACTTATGGTACACGGTGAAAGATGTGCTTTGCAAGGTCAACATGACCACGCGCGAGGTTAATGTACTCAATGTACCCGAGTTAGAGAATCAAATTATCCGCACCATGCTCTACCGGGATGGCTGTCTATGGATGGCAATGGTAAACAAGGCACTTTTGCTTGATACCCGTTCCATGACGTGCAAAGAGCTGCGTTTGCCCGACAATAACTATCAATCGCTTTACTATGATAAGGAGGCTAGCGAGATTGTGTTTGGCGGCAATGATGGACTGATGTTTGTGCAACCCGAGATTAGCACCGTGAGCGAGACGCCTCACGAAGTACATGTGGTATCGGTGCTGAGCAATAACCAGCGTTTACGCCCTTTTGTGGACTATCAGAAAAAATCATACGATTCAAAGAGTTATGATAGCTTCGCACCATCCGTGTTGCAACTTACTTTCGAGATTTCTGATTATTCATACGCCGAATCCAATATGATGAGCTATCAATACCAGCTGGAAGGCTATGATAATAAATGGATATCACTTTCGCCTGGCAATAATCGCATCGTGTTCTTGAATCTTAATCCGGGACGCTATACGCTGAACATACGCAATGGTACTGAGAACGCCACCGCATCTGCCTATCATTTTGAGATTCGTCCGCCTTGGTACATGACGGGGTGGGCATATAGCATATACGTGTTGCTTTTCTTATTGGCTTTGGGACTTTTCATCAAGTATCTATTCGATAAGAATAAGAAAAAGTACGAACGATTGGAAAAAGAGAAGTCATTAGAATTGTCTAACATGAAGATTGACTTCTTTACCAATATCTCGCATGAGCTTAAAACTCCCTTAAGCCTTATCATAGCACCCCTCAGTAAGGTTATTTCCGAGGTTGGTGCATCGAATGTGGGCAATCAGCTGCAAGTGGTCCATCAGAATGCTCAGCGACTGAATACATTGATTCAGCAGATACTCGATTTCAAACGGATGGAGTATAAAGAAGAGGAGACACTAGTGCGATCTCGCACGGATATAGGCCGGGTTTTGAAGATGGTTACAAGCTCTTTCAGACAAGTGACTGAAAACAGAAGCATTCAGCTCGACGTAGATGTACCCGACACATCTATTTGGATGCAGGTGGATGTGTTCAAGATTGAATCAATATTCTATAATTTATTATCCAATGCCATAAAATTTGTCCCCGACAATACAGGGCGTATACAGGTCAGGATGCAAACAGATGAGGAAAGACAAAGGATTCTTATCAATGTCTGCGATAATGGTATCGGTATACCCGAAGAAGAATTAAAACTAATATGGCTACGACTATACCAAGGTGGCAATAAACAATACAATCCACATGGGACGGGCATCGGGCTCTATCTGGTGAAACGCTTTGTGACACTACACAGTGGAAACATTGAGATAGAAAGCCAACCTGGCAAGGGAACGACTTTCTGTATACAGTTGCCAATGACTGGTGATAATGCTGTACAACCCAATGATGAGGAAGCAGAATGTGCTACCGAACTGAAGCAGATCAAGAAAACTGACCTACGCCCTTCACTCTTGATTATCGATGATAATGAGGAGATTCTATCATTCCTAGTGTCTGCCTTTTCGCCAAACTACCAGTGTATACAAGCGCGAAACGGTAAGGAGGGATTAGAAGTGGCACTGCGTCAACGCCCTGATCTGATTCTAGTAGACGAAATGATGCCATTGATGACGGGAATGGAGTTTTGTAAAGAGTTGCGCAAGTCCAAACACATGGCTACTACTCCTATCGTGATGCTAACTGCCAAGGATGATAGCAATACCGAACTGAATAGCATGAAGGCGGGTGTGGATGTCTTCATGTCGAAACCGTTCGACTTGAATCGACTTACACTCCGCATAGAGCAACTGCTGGAATCGCGCAAGCAGCTACAAGAGAAAATGCATCTGGAACAAATGATAGATACTGCGGTAGATATAAAGGAGGAGTTGCTCAATGATGATGAAAAGCTGATGAAGGAAGTATTGCAGGTGATCGAAGACCGCATGAGCGACTCGGCCTTTAACGTGACACAGCTATGTGAGGAAACAGGCATCGGCTCCAAACGAATGCTGCGCATGCTGAAAAAACAGACGGGGCAGACACCTGTTAACTTTATAAGGCAGATACGTTTGAAAAAGGCTGCCATCCTTTTACAACAAAAGAAATTTACAGTATCCGAAGTGATGTATATGATTGGTTTTTCGCACCCTTCCTATTTCACCCGAAGCTTCACCGAAGAATTTGGGATGACGCCCAAAGAATATTTGGAGAAGGATACAGAACGGATTGTATAAAAAGAAATATATAAAACAGCACAAAAATCACCATACTAACACAAAAAAACCGTGTGTCTGATTTGTGCTAGTATTCGTCTTTTCTATGTATAACGGTTATTCCAAGACATTCTATCTTTGCATTACACGATAAAGCACTAACAGTGATTTAAAGAATTCAGGGATTAGTTTTGAAAAGGAAAATAGATTGTTTTTAAGGAGAAAAACATAAGTGCATTGCGTGACAAAGCGTGATGCACTTATGAAATCCTAAATGAAATGACCTTTTAAAGAATAACCAATTATACTATTAAATCTTTTACCAAAATGAGAAACATTCAAACATGTTTTCGTCCGCTATTTCTGATAGCATTACTTTTCTTAACTCTGCAAAACAGTTTTGCACAACGAGAAAGAGCAGTAAGAGGCAGTGTAGTCGACGAAATGAACGACCCGATGATGGGTGTAACTATTAAAGTGCCCGATTCATCGGTAGGTACGGTTACAGACCTAGATGGTAATTTCCTTCTATACGTGGATGATGCGGCACAAGAACTGCAGATTTCATATATCGGTTATGTGACACAAACCGTCAAAATCACTCCAACCCCACTCAAAATCACTTTACGGGAAGATACTCAAATGCTCGAAAGCGTTGTGGTAATCGGCTATGGTACGCAACGCAAGAGCGACCTGACAGGTTCTATCAGCAACGTGAAGAGCGAAGACTTCAATGGCGGTCTAGTAAGTTCGCCCGAACAGCTTATTAATGGTAAGGTATCGGGTGTGCAGATTCTTAGCGACGGTGGTTCGCCAACTGGTGGCAGCTCTATACGCATCCGTGGTGGAGCATCGCTCAATGCATCCAATGATCCACTTATAGTGCTCGATGGCGTGCCTCTGGAAAGTGGTGGCATCAGTGGTAGTGGCAATTTCTTGAGTATGATCAATCCGAATGACATTGAAAGTATCACGGTACTGAAGGATGCCTCGTCTACAGCTATCTATGGTTCGCGCGGATCGAATGGTGTGATCCTGATTCAGACCAAAAAGGGAAGCCAAGACCGCATGAAGGTGACTTTCAACACCACGCAGTCCATGCAGGTAAAGACAAAGCTTGCCGACATGCTTTCGCCCGAAGAATTCAGAAATGTGATCAATACACAAGGTACGGACGCACAAAAGTCACTATTAGGGACTGCCTCTACAAACTGGAATGAAGAAATTTTCCACAAGGCTTATGGCACAGACAATAATGTGAGCTTACTGGGACAAGCAGGCAACTGGATGTATCGTGCATCTCTGGGTTATCTGCACCAGAATGGTATCCTCAAGACAGATAAAGTGGACCGCTATACAGGTAGCATCTCTTTGAGCCCTTCTTTCTTAGATAATCATCTAAAATTTACGCTCAACGCTAAAGGGGCAATCACCAATAACAGATTTGCCAATCAGACTATATTTACAGCTGCAACCTTTAACCCTACGCTTCCAGTCTTCTCGGGTAGAGATGCATTTGGGGGCTATACGGAGTCTTTGGACGAGAATGGCTTGCCATCGGCGAACCTGAATCCGGTTGGCGCTATCGAAAACTATAAGTCGACTAGCCATATCAAACGCTTTATAGGTAATATCGATATGGATTATAAGTTTCATGGATTGCCCGAATTGAAACTACATGCTGCCGTGGGCTATGACTATGGTAAGGGACATGGATTGATCTATATCCCAGATGGTGTAGCGATGGAATACGAAACGGATGGACGCAACTATAAATATGGTCCGCAAAAGAACACGAACAAGATGTTCACCGCTTATCTGAATTATAATAAATTCTTCGAGAAGATTGAGAGTAATGTGGATGTGACAGCGGGTTACGATTATCAGATGTGGATAGCAAAAACTGAAGCTTACGAGGAAACTAACGTATATGGCATCTCTCAAAACTCGGTTGCTGCTAGTGATTACAGACATGCTTTGGTATCATTCTACGGTCGTGTGAATTTATCATTCACCGAACGCTATCTGCTGACAGCCACTGTGCGCGGCGATGCTACCTCACGCTTTTCCAAAGCCAATCGTTGGGGTACATTCCCATCAGTGGGTATCGGTTGGAGAATCAATGAGGAATCGTGGATGAAGGACATTGCATTCATCGATAACTTGAAACTACGTGCGAGCTATGGTAAGACTGGCCAGCAAGAGGGTATCGGCAACTATGGATTCATGCCTATCTATACTATTAGCCAGCCAGGTGCTTACTACTGGATGGGTAATAAATGGGTACCCATGTACCGACCCGAATCTTATATCAGCGATATCAAATGGGAAAGCACGAGCTCATTTAACTATGGTTTCGACTTCTCTTTCTTCGACAACCGCTTTTCGGGTAGCTTCGATTACTATACACGCAAAACTAAGGATCTGCTAGCCGAAGTGCCAGTAGCTGCAGGCTCTAATTTCAATACTCGCGTGACATCCAATGTAGGTAATGTAGACAGTAAAGGGGTAGAATTGACTTTGAACGCTACACCCATTCAAACAAAAGATGTGACTTGGAATATCAGTTTTAATGGTACATGGCAAAAGATGAGGGTGAAAAATCTCTCATTGGTAAAAGGTGTCGAACAGATCAATACATTGGTAGGTCCAACACTAGACACTTACAACTTCCAAGTATTGACAGAGGGATATGAGCCTTATATGTTCTATCTTTATCATCAGCTATATGATGAGAGCGGTAAACCTATCGAAGGCAAATATGCCGATATGAATGGCGATGGCGTGATCAATGAGAAAGACCGTTATCGTTGCAAGTCGCCTGCACCCGATTATATATTGGGCTTCACCTCGAACCTACGCTATAAGAAGTTCACTCTCGGTTTTAGCCTTCGCGCCAATATAGGCAACTATGTTTACAATGCAAATGCGATGAACACAGGTGCATGGGAAACGGTGAGCTACAATAAGTATCAACTAAACAACCTGAATGCCAGCTACCTAGAAACAGGGTTCCAAGAAAGACAACGTTTGTCGGACTACTATCTGGAGAATGCTTCATTCCTTAAGATGGACAATCTGACCATCGGCTATAACTTTGGTAAAGTAGCCAAATGGTGCAGCAACCTAAACTTGAGTGTCATGATGCAGAATGTGTTTACAGTCACTAAGTATTCGGGAGTAGACCCTGAAGTACCCAACGGTATGGATAACTCCTTCTATCCACGTCCTCGCATCTATTCATTCTCACTTGGTATCGAGTTTTAAATCTAATACGTTTCAATCATGAAATTAAATCATTATATAGCAATACTGTTGATTGCAACTGGGACACTCTTTTCTTCGTGTCTCCATCACCTGGATCAATATCCTCATATCGACAAGACTCCTGTGGATGTCTATACGTCAGTCGAAAATTATGAAATGGCCCTTGCAAAACTCTATGGTTCCTTCGTGTTAGCCGGACAAGACAAAGGGGGTGGCAACGAGGATATTTTGGGAAGCCGAGGTTTCGACTATATGCGCTGCTACTTCAACATGCAGGAAGTGGGCACTGACGAAGTGGCGATGATATGGCACGCTTCGGACGGCCAAACCAACTTATCGTACCTTTCATGGGATTCTACCGATCCTTGGGTATTTGATATGTATTATCGCATTTATTATACCATAGCTCTTAGCAATGAGTTCTTACGCTATGCCAACATCAATGCGATTGGAGGTTTCAGTGAAAGTGATCAGCAGCAAATCATGCAAATGTCTTATGAAGCTCGTTTCCTCAGGGCTTTGGCCTACTCGCATGCATTGGATATGTTTCGCAATGTACCTTTCGTAGACGAGAACGATCCAATTGGAACTTATATTCCTCCACGATACACCGCGCAACAGATATTCGAGTTTATAGTGAACGAACTACAAGCCATCGAGGGCGAGCTACCCAACCGTGCGAACACAGTATATCCACGCGTAGGAAGAGGCGCAGCCTATACACTTTTAGCTAAAGTATTCTTGAATGCCGAGACTTATGGCTGCGGCAAGCACTATACAGAATGTATCACCTATTGCAAGAAGGTGATCGATGAAGGCTATAGCTTGGAACCTGAATATACTAAACTGTTTAATGCGGACAATCATCTGCGCACCAATGAAATCATTCTAGGCTTCAGCGTAGATAGCAAGAATGCGGTTTCGTGGGGAGCGAGCACTTATATCGTATGTGGTCAATGTAGTGCTACATTTGGTTTAGAGCTTGGTGTAAAGAGTTCATGGGAGATGTTCCGCACACGCAGCCAAATTCCAAACTTATACAGCGAAGGAGATGGCCGCAACCTTTTCTACACCACAGATCGCCCACAAGCCATCACCTCATTAGATGATCCCAACAGTGGCTACTTCTATATGAAATGGAGCAATCTTACCGATGGTGGCAGCATGTCCAATGAAGTGGATGGCGTAGATACCGACCTGCCCTTTTTTCGTTTGGCTGACGTGTATCTGATGTTGGCCGAAAGCTTCTTGCGCGAAGGTCAAGGAACAGACCGCACGACCGCTGTATATTATGTGAATCTGCTTCGAGCCCGCGCTTACGGAAGTGATGCCGGCAATATCGATCCAGCAGCCTTGACACTAGATTTTGTATTGAATGAACGTGCCCGTGAACTATCGTTGGAAATGGTGAGAAGAACAGACTTGATACGTTATGACTATTTCACTACTGATAAGTATATCTGGGAGTGGAAAGGTGGTATTTCGGAAGGAAGAGTTGTAGATAGCAGATATAATATCTACCCTATCCCATATGCCGAACTGACCGCGAATCCGAACTTATACAATGAAAATTATTAATCATAAACGTAGAAGATCATGAATCGATTTTTTTATATATCTTTGCTCATCATTGTACTAGGAATGATTTCTTGTAATGACGACAAGGAAACATTAACAGTTAGCGGGTTTGGGAACAGTGATACCCCCGCTTTGACACCTTCGCAGACTTCTATAACACTGAATGCGGAAACTCCTGCTGTCTCTGCCCTGACATTGACCTGGGGCGATTATGACCTATCACTAAATAGCGATGCCTATGACTTGCCTGATGGCATGATAGAAAAGTATATCGAGCTAGCCACCGATCAGTCATTCGAAACGGCTGAATCTTCATTGAACCAAAGCAATACAAGAAGCTATACACATGTAGAGCTGAACAACCTAGCCAAGAAACTAGGTATGGAAGCATGGGAAACAGCCTCTCTGTATATTCGTATCAAATATGTATTAGGCAAGAACATCACACCGCAGTATAGCAATGTGGTTGCGCTTAGCATCACGCCTTATGGCATCCGCATGAACACACTCGACTTACTCTCAACAGACAAGGAGCGTGTGACTGCCAATCTATATTCACCTACCGAAAATGGTATTTATCAAGGATACATTGGTGCATCGGGCTGGATGAATGCTTATTTCAGAGAGAATGATGGAACAACTTGGGGTAATGATGGAATCGTAGGTACAGCTTTCAAACTAAGTAACGATGAATCTACACATTGGAATATATGGTACCCAGGCGCTGCGGGTTGTTACTGGACTACTGTTGATACTCACTCTCAGCAATGGAGTGCAACACTACTAACTAACCTTTCCATTATAATAGATGGCAATCCTGTAGAACTAAAATTCTCTGTACCACGCAATAGCTGGACAGGTAGTTTTAAAACTACAGGTGCCACAACCATCACATCGGCAAAAGCAGAGACCAAAGCCTATACAATGAATACAGGCACAGATGACGATGCTGCGATTTCGGGTACAATGGAACTTAATTTCACTACATCAGCCCCCAAAGCAGGCAGCTACATCATCACACTCGAAATGGGTGGAGAAGAAGTTATAGCGATTCTAGAAGAAGGAGAAATAGAGGAAAACAATTACCAGAACTATCTGGATATGATTAATCCCGATAACTGGGATGATATTCTATGCAAGCTTTACTCACCCGAAGAAGATTATATCTACCAAGGTTTTTGCTATGCAGCTGGCTGGCAAAACTTCAAGTTCGCAACAGAAGATCGCGAAACTATATACGGCTCAGTACCCGAATCACTTTATGAACTCGATCCTACTGGCGCAGCTTGGAATATATGGATGGATACCGAGAATAGTGGCTTCTATCTGTATACCGCCAATCTAGCTAATAATACGTGGAGTGCTTTGGAAATTACAAGCATGGCTGTATCGGGCGACTTCAATGGTTGGTCTATTGCAAGCGATTTGATGACTTACGATCTCGAGCTTAAAGTGTGGAAAGTTATACTCGACATCACCTATATCGAATGGGGAATGAATATCGTGATCAATGAAGATTGGGATATGATGCTGACCAAGAAGAATAATGGCGTCTTACAGTATGGCAAAGGAAGTAATATCGTCCCTGATGAAACTGGAACTTATCTTTTGACCATCAATATGTGGGATATGAATAACATAACTTATACCTTAGATAAACAATAAGACTAACTAGCAGGCTTGTGCTGTCCGTTTATGGTACAGCGGACAGCACAGCCACCTTTAAAAAAAACAGACTGACATGAAAAATCCCTTTAAATTCATATTTGGATTGACTTTTAGCGCAATGCTTGCACTTTGTGCAGCATGTGCCGAAGAACAACCTGCCTTCAAAGTCATCGAACAACCCGAACCATCGACCAATACATTCGCCAGCGGCGCCGATATCAGTTGGGTCACTAAGTTTGAAAACGTAGGCGTAAAGTTTTATAATGAACAAGGCCAAGAGCGCGAATGTACACGACTCATGAAAGAGATAGGCATGAACACCATCCGTCTCCGTGTTTGGGTAGACCCCTCCGATGGCTGGTGCAATGTAGATGATGTTCTCGTAAAAGCTTTACGTGCCAAGGAGCAGGGTATGCGCATCATGATTAACTTCCATTACAGCGATGTCTGGGCCGATCCAGGTAAACAATACATCCCCAAAGCATGGGAAAACTACGACCTAGACCAAATGATTGCGGCTGTAGGCAAGCATACAACGGATGTTCTTCAAACTCTAAAGAATAACCAGGTTGAAGTAGAATGGGTTCAAGTAGGCAACGAAACGACCACTGGTATGCTTTGGCCCATGGGAAGTGCATCAAGCAGCATGTCCAACTATGCTGAACTATCCAATGCTGGCTATGACGCTGTGAAAGAGGTTTATCCAGAAGCGAAAGTAATCATTCATGTGGATAAGGGCAATGAACTTTCTCGGTTCACATGGCTCTTTGATGGATTAAGACGCAACAATGCCAAGTGGGATGTCATTGGTATGTCACTCTATCCCGAACCTAATGAATGGCAAAACGCAAATGATAATATCATCGCCAACATCAAAACACTATTTGAGCGCTATGGCACCGATTGCATGATTGTAGAGGTAGGTATGAGTCGCACAGAAGCTGCAACAGCACGCGAATTCCTGACCGACCTATTCAAACAATCTATCAATAACACGGACAAACGCTGCTTGGGCATCTTGTATTGGGAGCCCGAATGTTATACTTATGAGACCTATGATAAAGGTGCATTCACCAATGATGGTCGCCCATCCGAAGCCTTGATTCCTTTTGGCGAGTTCACAACCTACTAACACATTTCACATGAGATATTTATTTATTTGCCTGTTCGTACTTCTTTTTTCTACTCTACATGCTAATGTAAGAGAAGTGATCGAGTTGGATAAGGGATGGAAATTTACAAAAGGGGATATAGAAGATGCCATGAACCCCAATTATGATGATCGTAAATGGGAATCGGTAGTTGTACCACATGATTGGGCAATTGCTGGACCTTTCGACCGCGAGATTGATATTCAATATGTGGCTATTGAACAGAATGGAGACATTACTCCATCTGTCCATACTGGCCGTACAGGTGCATTGCCCTATATCGGAGTGGGATGGTATAGATTAGAATTGGATCTCCCCAAAGACTATGCCCACACAGAATTACAGTTTGATGGAGCTATGGCAGAACCCATTATTTATGTCAATGGCCAAGAGGCAGGAAAGTGGGCAAATGGTTACAATGCCTTCAATGTGGATATCACTCCATTTCTTGTGGAAGGCAAAAATAGTATAGCTGTACGTCTACAAAACTTAGAACAAAGTTCACGCTGGTATTCGGGCGCAGGGCTTTATCGACCTGTTCATCTGGTAAGAACGCAGCCCGTAGCCATCGATACATGGGGCATCACTGTCACTACTCCTGTCGTGACTAGCAATAATGCACTTGTCCAAGTCAAAGCACAACTTCGTCAACCTTCGTGCACGGAAAACACTAAGATAATACATGAGATTCTTTCGATTGACTCATTGGCATTGGGCATTTCAAAACAAGAAACTCCATTTAGCGATGGTTCTTCACTTTGCCAGATGGAAATACTTCAGCCCAGCCTTTGGTCGCCCGAAACACCCAACCTTTATTTGCTGCGCACACAAGTAATGAAAGATGGACAACTTTGCGATGAGGTGTATACACGTTTTGGCGTACGTTCCATTGCAGTATCTGCCGAAAAAGGTTTTCAGCTCAATGGCGAGACACGCAAAATTAAAGGCGTTTGCCTGCACCATGATCTAGGGCCAATTGGGGCAGCACTTAACAAAGCAGCATTGCGACGTCAATTACTTATTCTAAAAAATATGGGCTGCGATGCGATTCGAACTGCACACAACATGCCATCTACTTGGCAGATGGACCTTTGTGACGAGATGGGTTTTATGGTGATGGCCGAATCTTTTGACATGTGGCTCTATCCCAAATGCAAGAATGGATACAACCGTTTTTTCGATGAATGGGCAGAAAAGGACTTGATTAATTTGGTGCAATGTCACAAGAATCACCCATCTATCATCATGTGGAGTATCGGTAACGAGATCCCTGAGCAATGGAGCAATCAAGGTGCGCGTCTTGCCAAGCAATTACAAGACATTGTACATCGAGAAGATCCCACTCGTCCTGTGACACAAGGTTTGGACCGCGTAAAGGAAGCTGTAAACAGCGGATTCGCAGCGGTGATGGATGTCCCTGGACTTAACTATCGCACTCATCTTTACCAACTAGCCTACGACAATCTGCCACAAGGATTTATACTTGGAGCCGAAACTGCATCAACCGTCAGCTCGCGCGGAGTTTATAAATTTCCAGTTGTGGAAGGTAAAGGATTGACTTATGACGACCGCCAATGCTCATCTTACGACTTAGAAGCCTGTTCATGGAGCAATATTCCTGAAGAAGACTTTATGCTACAAGATGACAATGAATGGGTGATAGGAGAGTTCGTCTGGACGGGTTTCGACTATCTAGGAGAACCTACTCCCTATGATAATATGTGGCCTGCACGCAGTTCCTATTTTGGCATAGTGGATTTAGCCGGATTGCCCAAAGACCGTTATCACCTTTATCGCAGTCGATGGAACACAGAGAATGAAACATTGCATATATTGCCTCACTGGAACTGGGAAGGGCGCGAAGGAGAAATCACGCCAGTCTACGTATATACCAACTATCCCGAAGCCGAACTTTTTGTGAACGGAATCAGTCAAGGACGGCGTACAAAGAATACAGAGGAACGATTGGACCGTTATCGTCTGCGCTGGAATGATGTGATCTACCAGCCTGGCGAAGTGAAGGTGGTAGCCTATAATGAGATGGGTGAAGCAGTAGCTGAAAATATGATAAAGACTGCTGGCAAACCCTATCAGATCAGACTAGAAGCTGATCGTAATAGTATCTCTGCAGATGGAAAAGATTTATCATTCGTAACCGTAAGCGTTCTCGATAAAGAGGGTAATATTTGCCCTGATGCACAGCATGCTTTAAAGTTTAGTGTAAAAGGCAACGGGAGTTATCGTGCGGCTTGCAATGGTGATGCCAGTTCTTTGGAGCCATTCGTGAAGCCTACCATGAAAGCCTTTAACGGACAGTTGGTAGTTGTTCTTCAAAGCAATGAAACCCCTGGAGACATTCGACTTAAGGTTTCTGGAAAAGGTTTAGAGACAGGCTATTTGGATGTCGCTACACGATGAACTGATTGGATATATATGATTATTAGAGAAGCCATGACGCACAAGTCATGGCTTTTTTTGTAACCATATAATCGATTAATTCCTACCTTTGTCGACAATTCATAAAAACGAGACTATCTGCTATGGGCGATAAGAATATACGCGGGCATCTTTGTGCTCTTTCAGCCAATATGATGTGGGGACTGATGTCGCCCATAGGTAAATCAGCATTGGTATTTTTCACACCTATCATGCTCACTTCCTTCCGTATGGTAGGTGCTTGTATCGCTTTCTGGTTACTATCCATCTTTACCAAACACGAACAGATAGAGCGCAAAGACCGTATCCGTATCTTCATCGCTTCTTTCTTCGCGCTGATATTTAATCAGGGCACATTCATTTTCGGCCTATCATTGACATCGCCAATCAATGCGTCAATCATCACTACTACTCTACCTATTATCACCATGATAGTGGCAGCTTTTTATTTGAAAGAGCCAATTTCATCAAAGAAGATTATTGGAATCATGGTTGGTGCCAGTGGTGCACTGATTTTAATTCTGAGTAGTACGGCAGGCTCATCGGGCGGTGGTAATATCTTGGGCGATCTATTGGTACTCATTGCACAATTCAGCTTTTCAGTTTATCTCACTGTGTTCAAAAGTCTTACACAGCGCTATTCGCCTGTAGCCCTCAACAAGTGGATGTTTTTCTATGCATCTTTGGTCTATTTACCTTTCTCGATGGGTGATATCCTTAATTTACAGTGGAGTACCATACCTTTCATCGCCATTGCCGAAGTGCTATATGTAGTGCTTTGTGGTAGTTTCTTGGCTTATATCTGCATCATGACGGCACAACGCTTGATGCGCCCCACAGTGGTGAGCATGTACAACTATGTGCAACCCATCGTAGCCTCTATAGCCGCAGTTGTCATGGGAGTAGGTGTATTTGGGTGGCAAAAGGGAGTAGCCATAGCCTTGGTATTTATAGGTGTTTACATCGTGACACAAAGCAAGGCACGTGTCGAGGTAGGAGGCAAGACTCAATAGTTTTTCAGTTGAGATAGTAGATAGTTATATTTGGGCAAACGCAGTCTTTTCTGGGCTGCATATGCCTTGTCCGCTTCATAGTTTTCCATCAGTTCACCAGGAAAGGCTATATAGCTCACTATCCTACACCCATTATGCAGGAAGACATCTTCTTCTTCACGCAAGAATCGTTCTTTTTCTTCTTCGCTTAAATCGGCTTTATGACAAATGCTGAAGTAAGTTTTGCTTCTCATCAATGCGTTTTCCAACTGATGTTTGAAACTCTCAGAGATCTTTTGTTCAGATACTACATTGACCACCTCGGTGACATAGCCCAAAGAGTCGACCTTGACACCCAGCACTAGCCCTCCCCTAGCATCCATCCATTTCTTAACCGATTTTTCGCCGAATGTCTGTAGCAGTAATCGTCCCAATATAGCTGAGTTAGATATATGGCAATTGACATCAAAACTGATACGAACAGGCGTGAAGGCACAAAACATCAATGCAAAAAAGATAAATCCCAATATCATTCCAAATCGAACCATATTCATACCCTCCTTTAAATCTGTCCAATTAATTAAGCTATACCATTCACTCTCATATCATACAGTGCACCTTTTGTCAGATTGACTTTAATATTCCAAAAATGACTCCCTCCGTCAAAAACTTCAATCACATCTTTTGATGCTTCCTCCTTCAAATCTCTATTGCGTACAAAGTTCACCCAAATCACCTTTTCACCATCGCTATTGATATAGCCCACATACTGTCTCAAGTATTTTTTCAACGTACGTTTGCTGATACCTTTATCATAGTTTTCGATAGAAGCGGCACATTCATCAAGATTTTCGTGCAGTATTTTTTCCACTAGCTCTATATCCTGCAGAGTAGGTGTATAACGACTGAGTTGATTTTCAATACTTCCCCACACAAAATGTTCTTCTGGAAAAATATAACCTGTATAATTATTACTGGCAACAGCAACCACCTCTTGCGTCATCGCCAATACAGGTATCAGAGAG
The DNA here is from genome assembly GCA_947074295.1 of uncultured Bacteroides sp. Lineage (GTDB taxonomy): Bacteria > Bacteroidota > Bacteroidia > Bacteroidales > Bacteroidaceae > Bacteroides. The sequence continues at coordinate 38,538 of CAMTPC010000017.1, forward strand.
AGCAATATTAATATCACTTGTTTCATGATTAAAAGCCGTTAATACAGATAGCAAATATTCATTTCTAGAATGTCAAAGATAAACTTTTATTTTTGTATATCAGCATGTTAAAGCATGTTTATTACTTGTCACCACAGAAAAAAAGTACAAGAAAGATACTACCTATCCTTTCCATCAATACAGATAGCCGACCAGCTTGCGGAGTAAGGATGATCAGCACACAGCGCACAGCCATTCCATTTACATAGCAGCCCTACTCACCAAAGTCATAAGGAGCGCACACACCACCATGAACCGCTACCTTTCAAAGCTATAGTTCATCTAAAATATTAGATTTAGTTAAATCCGAGACAAATGCCTCACCAATACACGATTAAATACCTTAGAAATTTGTCTAGTTAGAAAGAAATCTATACTTTTGTGCCCGATTATTCCGCAACGGGTAAGACGAAGTGATTTCTAAGTGATTAGAATCCACCCGCCGGAGCTAACTTATACATTACATATATAAGATGTACGCAATTGTAGAAATCAACGGTCAGCAGTTTAAAGCTGAAGCTGGCAAAAAACTCTTCGTTCACCACATTCAAAATTCTGAAAACGGTGCAACAGTAGAATTTGACAAAGTTCTTTTGGTAGACAACAACGGTGCAATCACAGTTGGTGCTCCTACTGTAGAAGGCGCTAAAGTAGTTTGCGAAGTAGTATCACACCTTGTAAAAGGCGACAAAGTACTTATTTTCCACAAGAAAAGAAGAAAAGGTCACCGCAAATTGAACGGTCACCGTCAACAAT